>JANNDB010000944.1:0-2019 GCA_031387285.1 Betaproteobacteria bacterium
GACCAGCGCGTGGATATGTTTGCGCCCCTGTATCTCGGCGGTGGTCAGGTCTTCCACCTTCTGGCCGTCGAGCCCGGCCATGTGCGGGCAGTTGCACCAGACGATGCCGGGCAACGGCGTCTTGAGCCACCACAGGCCCCAGGAGCCGCCCAGCACTTTCTTGATTCGCCGGTCCAGCGCCGCATAGGCTTCGGGCTCCTCGCGCTCATAACGCTCCGCGGCTTCGGTATCCACGCCGCCCAGGCGGAACACCGTGGTCATGATGTAGTTGCCGCCGGTGTGTGGCGCGCCGGCCGAAGCCGCCACGTCCAGGTCGCCGGTGGCGTCAATCACCACGTCGCCCAGGATCGCCTGCGGCCCGCTCTTGCCTTCACAGACCACACCACGCACCGCGCCGTCTTCCACCAGCGTATGCGAGAACCAGGAATGCAGGCGCAGGTTGATGCCGGCCTCCTGCACCATGTCGAGTGAAACGCGTTTCCAGCCATCCGGGTCGAAGGCCGCCGCAAAGCAGATCGGATGCGGCTGGGTGTGGGTATGGAAATCGAAGGTGCCGTAGCGGTACCAGCGCTTGCGTGCGGCTTCCTCGTAACCCCATTCGTCCTGGCGCGGATACAGCGCCAGCTTCATGGCCGCCATGCGTTCGATCATGGTCTGGCAGGTGCCACGCACCGAGATCTCGTTCAGATGGTTGTCCCACATGTCGTCGAGCACCAGCACCATGCCGCCGGAGGCCAGGCCACCGAGGTGGTTGTAGCGTTCGAGCAGCGTGACGCTGGCGCCGTTGCGCGCGGCGGCCAGCGCAGCGGAGAGGCCCGCCGGACCGCCGCCCACCACTACCACGTCAGAACGGGCCGCGACCGGTACCTCGCGCGCCTTCAGCTGCACGCTTGTCTTGATGGAATCCATGGTTTGTCTCCGTGTCAATGGCTTTGTTGGGGCTGCCAGCGCACGACGGCGCGCTCAAGCAGGGCGATGATCCCGAAGAAACTTCCCGACAGGAAGGCGCTCATGACAATCGCCGAATACAGCAGAGCCGAGTCAAAGTTGTAGGTGGCCTGGATGATCAGCGCGCCGATGCCGCGCGTGGCGCCGATCCACTCACCCACCACCGCGCCGATCACCGCCAGTGAGGCCGCAATGCGCAGGGCCGAAAACAGGTAGGGCAGCGAGCTGTACACACGCAGCTTGAAGAACACCTCGGTCTTGCTGGCCGAGAGCACCCGCATCAGTTCCATCGCCTGCGGATTGGCCGCATCCAGCCCGCGCACCATGTTCACCAGAGTCGGGAAGAAACACACCAGTGCGGCGATCGCGATCTTCGGCTCGACGCCGTTGCCCATCATCAGCACCAGCACCGGGGCCTTGGCCACGATCGGGATGGCGTTGAGCATGAGCGCCACCGGAAAGAAGATGTCGTTGAGCGTCTTGTTGTGCACGAAGACAGTGGCGATGATGATGGCCACCAGATTGCCGATCAGGAAGCCGCCCAGGGCTTCCAGCGCCGTGGGGATCAGGTTGTCGAGCAGGACGGCGCGTTTGGCATACAGCGTTTCCAGCACCAGGAACGGCGAGGGCGCGATGAAGGGCTTCACCTGTAGGCCCACCACGATGGCCCACCAGGCGAACAGCAGCACGAAGACGCCGATGGCGGGCATGGCGCGGTTGCGCCAGATCTGGCGGCGCCGCTGCGCCTGGAAGGCCAGCAGTTCGTCGTCCGGCGCCGCAGCGCCGAGGACCGGGGCGGCAAGGGTCGAGGTATTCATGGCCGGGTTTCCTTCCTCAACAGATTTCCAGCACGCGGCGCAGATGCGCCGTGATCTGGACAAACTCCGCCGACTCGCGGATGGCCAGCGTGCGATCGGCCGGCAGCGTCACCGGAACGATCTCCTGCACCCGGCCCGGGTTGGCCGCCAGCATCAATACGCGCTGCGCCAGGAACGCCGCCTCGTAGATGCTGTGGGTGACAAACAGCACGGTCATGCCGAGTTCGCGCCAGACCCGCAGCAGTTCCTCGTT
>JANNDB010000967.1:0-4718 GCA_031387285.1 Betaproteobacteria bacterium
GACGAGCTGGTGCTCGAGATGGCCGACGTGTTCAAGAAGGGGGACCGCAAGCGGCTCACCACGCTGCTGGGGCAACTGCGCGGCCACGCCCTGGAGCCATGGGCCGCGTACTGGGAACTGCGCGCCCGCCTCGACGAAGCCCCGGCTGCGGAACTTCAGGCGTTTTTTCAGCGTTACGCCGGCAGCTACCAGGAAGACCGCCTGCGCAACGACTGGTTGCTGCTGCTGGGCGCACGACGCGACTGGGCTGGCTTCAACGCCGAATACGCGCGGTTTCGCATGAACGACGACCGGTCCGTGCGTTGTTATGCCTTGCAGAATGAAGCCAATGCGGGCGGCGACGTCGCGGGGCTGGTGCAGGAGTTCTGGCTGGCGCAGAAAGACGCCGAAGAGGGATGCACCAGCGCCGCAGAACAACTGCTCAAGAGCGGAAAGCTCAAACCGCATGCCGCCTGGCTGCGTGCGCGCCTGGGCATGGAGAACGACCGGCTGCGCGTCGTGACGCAGGCGCTCGGCTTGCTCAACCCCGACTGGCCGGCGCGCGCCAGCACCATCTACAACCAGCCGGCGCGTTACCTCGACGAAAAACTCACGGCCATCCTGCCGCGTACCAAGGAACTGGTCACGCTGGCCATGATCCGCCTGGCGCAGGAGGATCCGGCCCAGGCCGCCATCCAGATGGAAAAGCTGCGCTGGAAAACCCAGCTCACCCAGGAGGAACGCAGCTGGGTCTGGGGGGTCATCGGCAAGCGCGCGGCACAGCGACTGTCCGACGCCGCCACGGCGTGGTTCGCCAACGGGCAGGACAAATTCATGCACGACGACCACCTGGTCTGGAAAACGCGTGCGGCCTTGCGCGCGGGCCAATGGCCGCAGGTGCTGGAAGCCGTCAACGCCATGAGCGAGCCGCAGCAGCGCGATCCGGCATGGGTTTACTGGCGCGCGCGCGCGCTGCTCGGGCCGGGGCGCAATGAAGCCGACCGGCAGGAGGCGGCGCGCCTGCTCGAGAGCATCGCCAGCGTGCGCGGCTTCTACGAGCAACTGGCGCTGGAAGACCTGGGCCGCAAGATCAGCGTGCCGGACCGCCCGGCGGCACTCACACAGCCAGAGCGCGACGCCGCGCGCGCCAACACCGGCCTGCAGCGCGCGCTGTACGCGATTGCCATCGGCCTGCGCAGCGACGGTGTGCGCGAGTGGAACTACACCACCAATCTGCACGAGCGCGGCGGCATGGACGACCGCGCCCTGCTCGCGGCGGCCGATCTGGCCTGCCAGCGCGAAGTGTGGGACCGCTGCATCAATACCAGTGAGCGCACACGCGCGGTGATGGATTTCGAGCAGCGCTTCCCGATGCCGCACCGCGACGCGGTGGTCAAGCGCGCCCGCGAGATCGGCCTGGACCCCGCCTACGTGTACGGCCTGATCCGCCAGGAGAGCCGCTTTATCACCGATGCGCGCTCCAGCGTGGGCGCCTCCGGCCTGATGCAGGTGATGCCAGCCACCGCCAAATGGACCGCGAAAAAGATCGGCCTTGTCAACTTCACGCCGAACCAGATCACCGACCGCGACACCAACATCGCCATTGGCACGGGTTACCTCAAGCTGGTGCTCGATGATTTCGCCGGCTCCATGCCGCTTGCCGCCGCCGCCTACAACGCCGGGCCGGGCCGGCCGCGCAACTGGCGCAACGGCCCGGTGCTGGAGGCCGCCATCTGGGCCGAGAACGTGCCTTTCGCCGAGACCCGCGACTACGTCAAAAAGGTGCTCAGCAACACCACCAACTATGCCGCCATCCTGAGCGGCCAGCCACAGTCACTCAAAGGCCGCCTGGGATCGATCGGTCCGCGGTTGGGCTCGGCCGAGATCGAGAACAAGGAACTGCCCTGAACGGGCCGCCACCACCATGAACCGTATTCTCGTACTCGGCGGCACCGGCTTCATAGGCCGGCATTTCTGCGCCAAGGCCTGGCAGACCGGTTGCCGCCTGACACTCGTGACCCGCCGCGCCGAGAGTGCGAAGGCCGTACAGATGCTTCCGTGGGTCGACGTGCTGGAAGCCGACGTGCACGACGAAGCCAGCCTGACTGCGTTGGCGCATGGCCACGACTGTGCCGTCAACCTGGTCGCGATCCTGCACGGCAGGCAGGCGGACTTCGACCATGTGCATGTGGCCTTGACGGAAAAGCTGGTGCGGGCCTGCCGGGCGGCCCGGGTGCCACGTATCGTGCATGTCAGCGCCCTGGGCGCCGACCTGAAGGCGCCATCGATGTACCAGCGTAGCAAAGCCCACGGCGAAGCCGTGCTCGGCGCAAGCGGCCTCGACGTGGCCATCCTGCGTCCCAGCGTGGTGTTTGGCGAGGGCGACCAGTTTCTCAACCTGTTTGCCAAATTGCAGGCGGTTTTCCCCGTCATGCCACTGGCCGGTGCCAACACGCGGTTCCAGCCGGTCTGGGTCGAGGACGTGGCCCAGGCACTGGTCGAACTGGTGTGCCGCCAGGCTCGCGGCACCCTGGGTGGCGTACGGCCAGCGGTGATCGAGGCCTGCGGGCCAACCATCTGCACCTTGCGCGAACTGGTACAACTGGCTGGCATGTTGTCGGGGCACCGGCGTCCTGTCGTTGCATTGCCTGCCGTACTGGGCCGCGCACAGGCTTTTTTCATGGAGTACATGCCTGGCAAGACGCTCATGAGCCGCGACAACGTGGACTCCCTGGCCGTGGACAACGTGGCAAACCCCGGAATGGCAGGATTGGACGAACTGGGCATTCAGCCCAGCAGCCTGGGGACAATAGCGCCGACCTACCTGGGTCGCGGCCACGATGGTGTCGCCAACATGCAGCGGCGTTCGGCCGGAAGGCCCTGAGACCTCAGCCGCGCATCAATCCGTCAAGCGATGCGTCCCAGCTGAAGCCCGGAAACACGGCGTCAATCTCGTTGCTTCCCAGACCCTGCGCGCTGCGCAAAACCTGGGCGAAGACTGCGCGAAAGTCGTGGTGCACCGGCAGATCGCGACCTTCATGCAGGTTGGCCTGGGCCAGACCGCTCCAGGCGCCGTGCACCCGCCCGCCGTTCACCCGGTTCCCCATGATCCACATCGTGTTGCCATGCCCGTGGTCGGTGCCGCGCGTACCGTTCTCCGCACTGGTGCGGCCAAACTCGCTGCATACCAGCACCACGTCGTTGGCCTGCGCGAAGTCACGGCGCAGCTGTACCAGGGCCGCGGCAAGGTTGCCCAGGTTGTTGGCCAATTGCCCCGCCACTGCACCCTGGTTGGCATGGGTGTCCCAGCCGCCCGCAGAGAGAAAACCCAGTCGCATGCGCCGGTCCTGGCGCATCAGGGTGCCAAGATGCTGCGCGTCCAGCAACAGGCCCTGCGGGCTGCCGGCGCCATTGTTGGCCGCAATCATCTCGCGGCTGTCCATCGAAGGTGCCGCCATCTCCGCGCTGAGCATCTGCGCGGTCTGCACGCGGCTGTCGGCCCCGGCACGAAAGGCCTGCGACAACGCGTCCTGCCCGGAATACAGGCGCATGACCGCATCGCGCGTGCGCTCGTCGCCCACCGCACCCTGACGCGTAGCCGCCTGACCACGCGGCACCAGTTGCACGGCTGCTGTGCCGCTGAGGATCTGGGGATTGGCCTCTCCCACACCGATAGCGACGGTGCGGCGCCCGGCGCCATCGCCCGGCGTATGGAAGCCTGCAAGGGTATTGAGCCAGCCGGGCGCATTGCCGCTCTTGCCCGGAATGCCGATCTCCCACTGGTGTTGGGCGTCGAAATGGGAGCGTGTGGTTGCAGGCGAACCGGTGGCCGGCAGCGCTGCCAGGACACCCTGCTTCCAGAAAGGCAGCAAGGGCGCCAGAACCGGATGCAGACCGAACTGCGCGTCGAGCGCGAGTGCGGTCTGCGCCGAACCGTCGGGACGGGCAATGGCGATATTGGGTCGCAGGTTGTAATAGTTGCTGTCGCCATGCGGAACCAGAGCTGAAAGGCCGTCGTAAGCGCCACGCAGGAAAACTACCACCAGGCGGCCATCGCCGACCGCCCGCTGGGTCTGCCCCCACGCGCCGCACGCCGCCCATGCACCGGCCGCGCTCACCATGGCGCGCAGGGCCGAGCGCCGTGAGGGTTGATGCAAATGCGAAGAGATCATCGCGTGCTCACTTTTACTTGTACATGAAATCAGGGCTGGCCAGCATCAGGCCGGCACGCAGCGCAGGCCGCTCCTGCGCGATATTGGCGCGGGTCGACTGGCTCAGGAATGGCTCCAGAAATTCGAGATCACCGGAAAGCCGGCCCACCGCCAGCGCGAAGTCGGCGCGCCGTGTCAGCGCTTCGGGCGCCAGCCAGGTGGCCGCATCGGTCTTGTAGCCATCGGGGGTTTGCCAACCGTGCACAGGCTGCCCCGCCTGCGCCAGAAAACCGGCGGTCAGAGCCAGATGGCGGCGGTCCGGTACGGCGCCGGACGGCAAACGCGGACCGATCTGCGCGGCGGCCAATACCGAGCAACCGTAATCGAGGGGTGTCTTGAACAGACGGTTAGCGGACTTCCAGAATTCAGGCGACTCCAGCAATGTGCGCACCACGACGCGCATATCGCCCTGGCTGCTCTGAAACGTCTGCGCCAGTTGCCCCACCAGCGCGGGCGACGGCGTATCGCTCACAAAAAACTGCGCCAGCCGCAGGCTGATGCGCCGCGCCGTCTGGGGCTGGTGCGCCA
>JANNDB010000985.1:0-5284 GCA_031387285.1 Betaproteobacteria bacterium
GCTCTGACAGGTTGCTGAAGTCGCCGCGCATCATGTCGGAGACTTTGGGTTGGGTGATGCCCATCCGCTTCGCGGCTTCTTGCTGCGTCAGGCCAAGGTTCTGCATGGCCTTCCGAATCTCGATCACCAGGCCGGATTTGATCTTGAGCTTCTCGGCATCGGGCAATCCAAGGTCGGCAAACGCATTGCCGGAACTGCGCTGCACTTCAACACCATCAACGAATCGCCTTTTCAATTACGCCACCTTCGCAGTTGCGAGCATAGGGGAAATATATATGAAGATGGATAGGCCGCAAATCCTTGCTCATGAAGCTCTTCGAACTTGATCTGATCGAGTTCTCGATACCCTGATGCGGCCACAATCACGTTCGAAGCCATGAAATTGCCAATGAAACCGTCAAAATACCTGCTGCCGTTGCTGTTCGCGGCGCTTGTGACGGGGACGTCGCCAGTAGAAGCCAAGACTGGCGGCAAAGGTAGCGGGCAGCACACCATCGTTTCACTCAAAGCAAGCGGCGCTGGATCACACGCCGCGGGTGCGAAGGCCAAGGTGCCAATGAAGGCTGCGGGCCTGAAAAGCACGAACCACAAGCCGTCCATGTTGAAGGCCAGCGGCGCTGCGAGAGACAAGAACGGCAAGATTCAGCGCAGCGAGACTGCCAAGAATCAATTCAAGAAGAGCCACCATTGCCCATCGACGGGCAAAGCCAGTGAAGCCTGCCCTGGCTATGTCATTGACCATGTTCAGGCGCTCAAGCATGGTGGTGCTGACGCGCCGGCCAACATGCAGTGGCAGACCAAGGCAGCGGCCAGGCAGAAGGACAAGACAGAATGACTTCGCTAGCGCCGTGTCGGCCAGCAAGAGCATGGACCATATGTAGCCAATTGGCTACAATTACGCAATGTACTCCGTCCTCGAAACCGGTGCATTCCAGACTTGGTTGGCGGGCTTGCGTGACATGACCACCCGCATCCGCCTGGCCCGGCGTCTGGCGAAGGTGGCTCGCGGCAATCTCGGCGATGTCAAGCCGGTTGGGGATGGGGTGTGGGAAATGCGCGAGTCCTTTGGTCCGGGCTGGCGCATGTACTACGTGCAACGCGGCAATGTGGTGATCGTGATGCTCGGTGGTGGCGACAAATCGAGCCAGCAACCGGATATAAGCGCCGCAAAGGCGATGGCAAAGGAGATGCAAGCATGAGCGCTGTGAAGACCCGGCCCTTCGACATGGCCAATTACCTCGGCGACGATAAGGCCGTGGCCGAATACCTGCGGCAGGTGCTGGCCGACGGTGATCCGGCGGAACTGGGTGCGGCCCTGGGCGACATCGCCCGCGCCCGGGGCATGACGCAACTGGCCAGGGATACCGGCCTGTCGCGCGAAAGCCTGTACAAGAGCCTTTCCGGGGAACGGGCGCCGAGCAGCGACACCTTGTTCAAGGTCATGCGTGCCCTGGGATTCGAGTTGACGGTGCAAGCCATCGCCCGGCCAAGATGATGCTGGTCACTCGGAGGGGCCGACGCGGAATTGAAGCAGACGATCGACCGCATTCTGGAGATGATCGAGAGGCTGTCGGCACAAGAGTTGGCATCAAATGATGCTAGTATGAATGCCACCTCGTGCAGGAGCCTCCCATGCGAACTACGCTTGCTCTCGATGATCAACTGCTGGATCAGGCGCAGCGCCTAACCGGCGTAAAGGAGAAGTCCGCTCTTGTGCGTGAAGCGCTTCGGGCCTTGATAGAACGCGAGAGTGCGCGGCGCCTTGCCCTGCTGGGGGGCAGCGAGCCGCAACTCAAGGTGCCGCCGCGCCGCCGGGCGGACGCATGATCCTGGTCGATACCTCGGTGTGGGTCGATCATCTGCAGCGCGGCAATCCGCAGCTGGCGCAATTCCTGGACCGCAGAGAGGTGTTGGCCCATCCGTTTGTATTGGGTGAACTGGCCCTTGGCAGCCTGCGACAACGCACCCAGGTGCTGGAGGCGCTGAGCCAACTTCCCATGGCCCGGACTGCGGCGGATGGAGAGGTCCTGGGGTTTATTGCACGCGAGTCGCTGTTCGGCAAAGGCATCGGTTATGTGGATGCGCATTTGCTGTCTGCCGTGCGCCTGACACCCGGCAGTTGGCTGTGGACGCTGGACCAGCGCCTCCAAGCGGCGGCCAGTGCGCTGGAACTGGCATGGACGCCGAGCTGATTTCCCGCTGCCGCTTTGGTGCATGCATGGAGCTTTGGGCATGGCTGCGCAATGGTGACGCCGGGAACACGGGAAGTTCCGGACTTCAAGAGTCTTACTAATCGTACGATTGACCGTGCGTTTAGTAGTCCTGATAATCGGGTTATCCCTCCACCAAACCGCGCCCTGCGGACCGAGCACCATGCCGCCACTCACCGCCAATGACCTGAAGACCCGCGGTGTTGCCGCCATCGAGGCGCTGCTGGCAACGCAACCCGAAGCCATGATCTCGGTGCGCGGCAAGGAGCGCTTCGTGGTGATGGACGTGGCCCACTACCACTATCTGCGCGAATGCGAGCTGGACGCCGCGCTGGCACAAAGCAATGCCGACATGACAGCGGGGCGGTATGTGGTGGAGTCGGTTCCGCAACACATGGCGCGGCTTGAAGCGATGCTCGCCACTGATGGCAAGCCTGCCAAGGTGGTGCGCGCGAAACCGTCTGCCGCCAGCACACCCCGGAAGACGGGTCGTCGCCGCGAGCCCACTGTCTGAGCTCAGGCAAGGCAGGCGCCAGCATGGCCTACCAGCTTGTCCTGACCGAAAGTTATCTCAGGATTGCCCTGCGCTTTCTCAAGCGCCATCCGCAACTCAAGCCGCAATATGCCAAGATGCTGACGCTGCTGCAGGCCAACCCGCACCATCCCTCGCTGCGACTGCATGCGTTGGCCGGAAGGTTCCAGGGCTTGCATTCGGTGTCCATCAATTTGTCGTACCGGATCACGCTGGAACTATTGATACAAGACCAGACAATCCGGCCCATCAACGTGGGCGACCACGACGAGGTGCATTGATCTGGTGGTGTCACGCGCATGCATGCCGGGTTGAGGCGCATTTTGGATGAAATATGAATTTTGTCTAAAATGTACCACTATGGACAAAGTTACTGCCTCCGCCGCCAAACAGAACTTCGGGCAGCTGCTGGAGCGTGCGGCCACGGCGCCGGTGGGCATCGAGCGCCATGGCAAGCTCGTTGCGGCGCTGGTGCCACCGCAGTGGCTTGACCAATTCCCATCGCTCGACGAGCGCCGCCGCGCCCGTGAAGCGCAGCAGCGCGTGGAGCAGGGCCGGCTGATGGCGCACCAGCGCATCGGCATTGAGTTGCTGGTGCACAAGGATCGCAAGCGGGAGTTGCTGGATGCAGCGCGGCGCGAAGTGAGGCGCTGGGCCGCGCAGCGTCTGTGCAGCCAGGATTACATCGAGCGGTGGAACGAGTGGCTCGCACTGCCCCCCAACGATTTGGTGCAGCGCATGTGCTCCGACGCCGAAGGCTGGGGTACGGCGATGCGCCAGAATTCGCCGTTTGCAGCTGCTTTGCGATGAACATCGACCTGCTGTTCGCACTGCTCACCGAGGCCCGGCGCCTGTGCGGCCATGCAGACTATGTCGTCGTTGGCAGCTTGTCCGTGCTGGGCCTGTCGGAGGTGGCGGCCGTCCCGGCGGACATGACGGTGTCCATCGACGCCGATTGCTACACCCTGGCCGATCCTGACCGCGCCCTGGACCTGCAGGCCGCGCTCGGCGAGGGCAGCCCCTGGCATGTCGCGCACGGTATCTACCTGAACCCCGTCAACCCCCATTTGCCCACCCTGCCCGACCAGTGGCAGAGCCGGCTCATCCCGCTCGCGCGCGAGGGCGTGGTAGCGCACTTTCTGGAGCCCCACGACGCAGCCGTTTCCAAGCTGGCACGCGGCGAGCCACGCGACCTGCGCTGGGTGCTGGCTGGCGCCCGGGCCAGCATCCTGGCGCTATCCACGGTGGCGCTGCGCATGAAGCGCACATCGTTTATGGACGCCGCCGAACAAAGCGCCGCGTTGGCCGCCCTGGACACACTACGCCGCGCGTTGAAGCCGGGGGCCGCTCCCTGACCTTAGAGCCGCGCGCCGGTCTGCGGATCGAAATACACAATCGCCGCCGCGTCGAGGCTTACCCGCACCGCTTCACCGATCCTGGGTGCGGTGGCCGGCGCATGCCGCCCCAGACATTTGACTTCGCCGAGCGTGAACATCACGAGCGTGTCCGGCCCGGTCGGCTCCACCAGTTGCACCGTTACGGGAACACCCTGCGTTTCACCAAAGCGGACCGACTCGGGGCGTACGCCGAGTGTGAGCGCCTGGCCTGCCGAAACCTGGGCTGTCATGGCGGGCGGCAGTGGCAGCAGCAGTGGCGTACGCCCCGAAGCGCCGTCGCGACCTTCGACTTCCAGGTGCGCCGCAAGCCCGTCGCCGTCTGCGGACGGCCGCACCGTCACCGGGATGAAGTTCATGGCCGGGCTGCCCATGAAACCGGCAACAAAGAGGTTGGCCGGCTGGCGGTAGATCTCGTCCGGCGTTCCAAGCTGCTGCACGACTCCGTCCTTCATCACGGCGATGCGGTCGCCCAGCGTCATGGCTTCGATCTGGTCGTGCGTCACGTAGACCGAGGTGGTTCTGGTGCGCTGGTGCAGCAGCTTGATCTCGGCGCGCATCTCCACACGCAGCTTGGCATCCAGGTTGGAGAGTGGCTCATCAAACAGGAACAGGCTGGGATTGCGCGCCAGCGCCCGGCCCATGGCCACGCGCTGGCGCTGACCACCGGAGAGCTGTCCGGGCTTGCGGTCGAGTAGCTGCTCCATCTGCAGCATGGCCGCCACTTCCGCGATCCTGCGCTCCTGATCGGCCTTGGGCACACCCCGCATCTGCATCCCGAACGCGATGTTGCCGCGCACGTCCATGTTCGGGTAGAGCGCATAACTCTGGAACACCATGGCGATGTCGCGGTCCTTGGGTGGCACGTGGGTGAGCTTGCGCTCCCCCATCCAGATGTCGCCGCTGCTCACACTCTCCAATCCGGCGATGCAATGCAGCAGGGTGGATTTGCCGCATCCGGAAGGGCCCACCAGGATCAGGAACTCGCCGGCCGCGACGTCGATATCGATGCTCTTCAGGACTTGCGTGTCACCAAAGTGTTTGCTGACGTTCTGGATGCGTAATGCATGCATGGGAATTCCTTGCCCGGATGGCGGCGTTCAGTCAGCCAGGGCTTTACGGATCGCGCCGCCGGCCTGCTCCAGCCG
>JANNDB010001018.1:0-2063 GCA_031387285.1 Betaproteobacteria bacterium
GTTTCGACCACGGCGAGCCGCTCGGCCTGCGCCAGCACGGCGTGCGCCGCGCGCAACAGGATGCGGCCGCGATCGGCCGGCGAAGTGTCGCGCCAGCTCGAGCGCATGGCCCGGTCGGAGGACGCAACTGCGCGCTCCACGTCGCCCGCTTCCCCGGCGGCAAACCCGGTGAAGACCTTGCCGCTTCCGGGGTCCACGCTGTCCATGCGCTGGCCTCCCACCGACGGGCAAAAGGCGCCATGAATGAAATGCCCGTCGGGCAGGCCGCTCAGGGTGCCGCTCGCCCGGTATTGCGCGCTGAGTGCTTCAGTGATTGACGATGCCATCAGGCAACCTCGCTGCATTGGTAGGTGGAACGGGCCAGCCATTCGGGGGAAATCTCCACGCCCCAGCCCGGCTCGCTGGAGACGTCAATGTGCCCGTCCCGTATGGTGTAGGGCGACTTGACGAACAGGTCCTGTTGCCAGGGATAGTACTCGGGCCCCTCGATGGAAAACTCCAGGTACTTGCCAGCGTTGGGAATGGCCTTGAGCAGGTGCATCGTGAACAGCGTCACCATGGACAGGTTGGCGCTGTGCGGCGTGCACGGCAGCCCGGCCTGCTGCGCCATCCTGGCCACCTTCATCGAGCGCACGATCCCGCCCATATAGAGCACATCGGGCTGGACGATGTCCACCGCCCGCATCGCGATCATGTTGCGCCAGGTCGCGAACTCGCAATCCTGCTCGCCACCCGTCACGTCCAGCGTCAGGGCCTCGGTGACCTTTCTGGTCTGCTCCAGCTCCCAGTACGGGCAGGGCTCCTCGAAATGCTCCACACCGTGGTCCTGCAGCATGATGCCGACCTCGATCGCGCGTTTCGGGCTGAAGCCGGAGTTGCCGTCCACCATCAGGGCGATGTCCGCGCCCATGGCCTTGCGCATGGCCGGCACGATGGCCTCGGTGCGGCCAGGCCATTCGTCCACATCGCGCCCGCATTCCCGCGCGACACGGAACTTGAACGCGGTATAGCCGTATTCATCACGCAGGCGCACCAGGCGGCGCGCCTCGTCCTCGGGCGTGATGTCTCTGCGCATGGAGGAGGCGTAGACGCGCAGCCGCCCGGGCTGGCCGCCCAGCAGCTCGACCACCGGTTTGCCCTCGAGCTTGCCGCGCAGATCCCACAAGGCCGTATCCAGGCCCGCCATTGCGCGGTTGACATAGGAGCCAGGGTACTTGTGCTCGCGGTCGGGTATCAACAGCGTCAGCGCCTCGATGTCGAGCGCGTCGGCACCGAGCGACCAGGGCGCAATCTGGCGGTGGAAGATGGTGGCGGTGATGTCGGCGTTGTAGGTGGAGATCTGGCCCCAGCCGGTGGCGCCGGTGTCGGTGGTGACGCGCACGAATCCGACGAATTCATTGCAGAAGGTCTCGAGTTTGCGAATTTTCATGTTGCAGGGCTCCGGGAGGGGTTTCATTGTCCGGCAAGTATCATGTCGGCCGCCTTTTGCGCCACCATGATCACCGGTCCGTTCGTGTTGCCAGACGTGATGCCGGGAAAAACCGAAGCGTCGACCACGCGCAGGCCTTGCAGCCCATGCACGCGCAACTGCGTGTCGACCACGGAGTGCCTTGAATCAGGGCCCATTGCACAGGTGCCTACGGGATGAAAGACGGTGCCGCTGCGCGCGCGGAAGTCGGCCACCATGGCGCCGGCGTCCATGCTGCCGACATCCGGCGAAATGGGTCTCTTGACGAGCCCGCGCATCGCCTGCGTGCGCAACAGGCGTTGCAGGAATCGTCCACCCGCGACCACGTCGTCAATGTCGCCCTGTGTCGACAGGTAATTCGGACGGATCACCGGTGCAGCGGCCGGGTCGCCCGAGGCTATATCGATGCGGCCCCTGCTGGTGGGGCGGCACGGTTGCGCGCTCAGGATGAATCCGGCAAACGGGTCGGGGTTCATCAGGGGGCGCTTGCCCTCGGGCGCGGTCGAATAGGTAAGCGGATTGAAGTACAGCTGCTGGTCAGGATGCGCCAGCCCGGCCCGGCTGCGCACAAAGCCACCGCACTGGTTCACGCTCA
>JANNDB010001049.1:0-2585 GCA_031387285.1 Betaproteobacteria bacterium
GGCGAAATACGCGCGCGACGGGTTTGCCATCCTGAGTGCCGTGCCCAGTTGCACGCTGATGTTCAAGCAGGAACTACCGCTGATGTACCCTGGCGAGGCCGACGTCAAGCTGGTGCAGGAGGCCACGTGGGATCCGTTCGAGTACTTCATGGCCCGCAAGCGGGACGGATTGCTCAAGACCGAGTTCCCGCAGCCACTGGGCAAGATCAGCTACCAGATTCCCTGCCACGGCCGGGTGCAGAACATCGGCAAGAAGACCGAGGAAATGCTCAAGATGGTGCCTGGCACCAGCGTGCACACCCATGAGCGCTGTTCCGGCCACGCCGGCACCTTCGGGGTAAAGAAGGCCACGCACCAGCAAGCCATGAAGATCGGCAAGCCGCTGTTCAAGGCCATGGCGAACCACAAGGATGGCGGTCTGCCGGACGTGATCAGCTCCGACTGCCCGCTGGGCGGGCACCACATCGCGCAGGGATTCGACGTGAACCAGCTCGGCGCTGTTCCACAGAAGCACCCACACACTTTGATTCGCGAGGCCTACGGGCTGAAATAGGACAGACCACCATGACGATGCAACTCACCGGCCACATCACCCCCGACAACCTGATGGGCCTGGAGGCCTACAGCAAGTACCGCAAGGCGCACAAGGCCGAGGTCATGGCGCATCGCAAGCTGCGTTCGGTGTTCCTGGGCGAGCACATCAACCTGCAGTTCGAGAGCGAGATGACGATCCGCTACCAGATTCAGGAGATGCTGCGCATCGAAAAGATCTTTGAGGAAGAAGGCATCCTGCAGGAGATCGAGGCCTACGCGCCATTGATGCCGGACGGCAGCAACTGGAAGGCGACCATGCTGATCGAGTACCCCGACGTGAACGAGCGCAAGCGCGAGCTGGCGCGCCTGATCGGTGTGGAAGACCGCATGTTTGTCGAGGTGGAAGGGCAGGACCGTGTGTACGCCATTGCCGACGAAGACCTGGACCGCGAGAACGACGAAAAGACCTCCGCAGTGCACTTCGTGCGTTTCGAGCTCACACCGGCCATGTGTGCCGCCGTGACGGCCGGCGCGGCCGTCAAGCTCGGGTGTGACCATACCCATTACCCGGCGCACCTCACGATCGCGGCTGAAACCATGGCCTCCCTGGCCGGCGACCTGAAGTAGATTCAGGTTCATGCTGTTCCTGCTCTCGCCTGCCAAGACCCTCGACTACGAAAGCCCGCTGCCCGAGGTGGCGGCCACCGAACCGCTGTTTGTGCCGCAGTCCGTGCAACTGATACGCGAACTGCGCAGACTCAAGGTAGCGGATGTCGAGCAGTTGATGGACCTGAGCAAGCCGCTGGCCAAATTGAACGTGGCGCGCTACAAGGCATGGCGCCGTGCGCCTGCGCCCGAGGCCGCGCGGCCGGCGGTGCTGGCTTTCGACGGCGACGTGTATGGCGGCCTGAACGCCCGCGGACTGCCGCCTGAAGACCTGCAATGGGCGCAACAGCATCTGTGCCTGCTCAGCGGCCTTTATGGCGTGTTGCGCCCGCTGGACCGCATGCAGCCGTACCGGTTGGAGATGGGCACACGCCTGGCGACAGAGCGCGGCAGCAACCTCTACCAGTTCTGGGGCAGCTCCATTTCTGCGTACCTCAACAAGCGCCTGGCCGGCATGGCGCAGCCGCTGGTGGTGAACCTGGCTTCGCTGGAGTACGCACGGGCGGTGGACCGCAAGGTGCTCAAGAGCCCGGTGGTGGACTGCGTGTTCGAAGAGCGGCGTGGCGACGGCCACTACAAGGTGATCAGCTTCATGGCCAAGCGTGCACGCGGCTTGATGGCGCGGTTTGCCATCGAAAAGCGGGCAGGCACCCTGGCGACACTGCGCGGCTTTTGCGCCGAGGGCTACCAGTATGATGCGGCGGTCTCGGATGCGTCGACGCTGGTGTTTCGCCGCGATGCGCCAACTACCCCACGCTGAGCAGCACCCCCCCCCATGAAAATCAAGGCCAACGGCATTCAGATCGAGGTTGAAGACACAGGCGGCGCCGGCAAGCCGGTGGCGCTGCTCATCATGGGCCTGGGCATGCAGCTGATCGCCTGGCCACCGGCGCTGGTGCGCGCGCTCACCGACGCTGGCTACCGGGTGATCCGCCACGACAACCGCGACATCGGCCTGTCGCAGCATTTTGACCACCTGGGCACACCCAACTTGTTGTGGGCCATCCTGCGCACGCGGCTCGGGCTGGCTGTGCGCGCGCACTATGGCCTGAAGGACATGGCGGCCGACGCGCTCGGCGTGCTGGATGCGCTGGGTGTGGAGAAGGCGCACGTGGTGGGCGTGAGCATGGGCGGCATGATTGCGCAGCGCGTTGCGCTGGCCGCGCCGGACCGCGTGATAACTCTTACAAGCATCATGAGCAGCAGCGGTGCACGCAAGCTGCCGCAGGCCAGCGGCAAGGTGCGGCGTGTGTTGTTCGGGCGCCCGGCAAGCAGTGCGCCTGCCGACATCGTGAACCACTATGTGCGGCTGTACCGGGCGATCGGCAGCCCGGGCTTTCCGATCGCGGAAAACGAGATGCGCCAGCGCATCGAATTTGCCATCA
>JANNDB010001078.1:0-1941 GCA_031387285.1 Betaproteobacteria bacterium
TAGTTGGTCCGGGCTGGCACCCTCATTCTGCCAAACAAAGATGAAGAACAGGCTACAAAACCCGCTGCAGATACCGCCCGGTATGGCTGTGTGGATTGGCAGCGATCGCTTCCGGCGTACCGGCACCAACCACCTCACCACCACCTGCACCCCCTTCGGGGCCCATGTCGATGATCCAGTCGGCCGTCTTGATGACATCGAGGTTGTGTTCGATCACCACGATGGTGTTGCCCGCGTCACGCAGATGCTGCAGGACCTTGAGCAACAGAGCGATGTCGGCAAAGTGCAGTCCCGTCGTCGGTTCGTCCAGGATGTACAGGGTGCGCCCGGTATCGCGCTTGGACAACTCCAGCGCCAGTTTGACGCGCTGGGCCTCCCCGCCAGACAAGGTGGTGGCCGCCTGCCCGAGCTTGATGTAGGACAGGCCCACATCGAGCAGCGTCTGCAGCTTGCGGCTGATGGCAGGTACCGCCTTGAAGAATTCAGCCGCCACCTCGACCGTGAGGTCCAGGATCTGGGCGACGTTGCGGCCCTTGTAGAGCACCTCCAGCGTCTCGCGGTTGTAGCGTTGGCCATGGCAGACGTCGCAGGGTACGTAGACATCGGGAAGAAAGTGCATCTCGACCTTCTTGACACCGTCCCCCTGGCAGGCCTCGCAGCGCCCACCGGCCACGTTGAAGCTGAATCGGCCCGGCCCGTAGCCGCGTTCACGCGCCATGTTCATCTCCGCCATCAGTTCACGGATGGGTGTGAACATCCCGGTGTAGGTCGCCGGGTTGCTGCGCGGTGTGCGCCCGATCGGCGACTGGTCGACGTTGATGACCTTGTCGAAATGCTCGATTCCCTGGATCTCCCGGTGCGCGGCCGGCTCGTCATGCGCGCGGTAGAGCTGGCGCGCGACCGCTGCATACAAGGTGTCGTTGACGAGCGTGGACTTGCCCGAACCCGAAACGCCGGTGACGCAGGTAAACAGGCCGACCGGAAAGGCCACGTCCACGTTGCCCAGGTTGTTGCCGCTGGCGCCCAGGACCCGGATTGCCTGTACATCACCCTGGGTCGCCAGGTGCGTCGCATGGCGCTCGGCCCAGGCGATGGCGGCGGCGCTTGGCGCGCCACGGGCCGACGGCCGCTCCGGCGCGGGTTCGGGCGCGGCGGTCGGCAACCACGGCATGCGCCGCTGCGGCACGGCGATGCGCAACACCCTGGCCAGATACTGGCCTGTCAGTGAGTCCGTGCTGGCACGGATGTCGTCAAAACTGCCCTGTGCGATCACCCGGCCGCCGTGCACGCCGGCACCGAGCCCCATGTCGATCACATGGTCGGCTGCACGCATCATGTCCTCGTCATGCTCCACCACCAGCACGCTGTTGCCGATATCGCGCAGGTGTTTCAGCGTGTCGATCAGGCGGTCGTTGTCACGCTGGTGCAGGCCGATGCTGGGCTCGTCCAGCACGTACATCACACCGGTCAGCCCGGAGCCGATCTGCGACGCGAGCCGGATGCGCTGTGACTCGCCGCCGCTGAGGGTTTCGGCGCTGCGGTCCAGGCTCAGGTAGTTCAGGCCCACGTCATTGAGAAAACGCAGGCGCAGCCCGATCTCGCGCACCACCTTCGCGGCGATCTCCCCCTTGGCGCCGGACATCTGCAGCGCATTGAAGTAGGCCAGGCTCTCGCGCAGGGTGACATGGCTCACTTCAAAAATCGCACGGGCCTGGTCCCCCTCTCCGATCTTCACATGGCGCGATTCGCGCCGCAGCCGCGTACCGCCACACTCCTTGCACGGCTGGGTGCTGCGATAGCGCGCCAGGTCTTCGCGCACCACCACCGAGTCGGTCTCGCGGTAACGCCGCTCCATGTTGGGCAGGATGCCCTCGAACGGATGCTTGCGCGTGAGCTTTTTGCCCGCCGATCCGCCCGACTCCATCACATACTGGAACCGGA
>JANNDB010001096.1:0-5007 GCA_031387285.1 Betaproteobacteria bacterium
CCGTGATGCGCCCATGTTCGTCGAGCACCCGCACCGTGTTGGCACTCCAGGGTTTGCACAGACCGGGGACGGTCTGCAGCGCACGTGCAAATCGCGCGTCGCGCACGGTGAAATACTGGGCGCCGTGGTCGAACCCGCCAAAGGCGCTCTCGCGGGTGGCCATGCGACCGCCCGCGCCCATGCTCTTGTCCAGCAGGGTCACCCGGTGTCCGGCCTGCACCAGGGTGCGGGCACAGGTGACGCCGGCGATGCCTGCACCAATCACGGCGATGGTCTGGGTTCTGGGCATGGCACTGTCTCCGTTGTTGTTCTATGCGTCCCACTTTACACGGCCGGCGCATGGTGTGACAAAAGCGCCTGGCGTGTCGCTGCGCTCTCCAGTTGGCGCAGCCACCATTGCAGGGCCCGCCCCATCTGCGACTTGCTGCTGGCGCGCCAGGCGTAGTGCGGCCGTACCAGGCGCACGGTGCGCTCGGTGTGGCGCACGACCAGCCTGCCGCTGTCGATGTACTCGCGCGCCATGCACTCGGGCAGGAAGCCGCTGCCCAGCCCACGCAGCTGCGCCTGCAGCTTGTCCTCCATGCTGGCCACCGTCAGTACTTCCTGGCCGCCAAAAATGCCGATCGACAGGCCGTCGCCGCGCTCGGTGGAGTCGGCCACTGCGACCGCGCGGTGGGCGCGCAGGGTGGCGTCGGCCAGCGGCTCGGCGGCGCCGGCCAGTGGATGGTGCGGCGCAACCGCAAAGACAAAACGTACGTCCCCCAGTGGCTTGCTGTGCACGTCGGCCTGTGAGGGGGTATCGGCAACGCCGATGGCCAGGTCGGCCTGGCCGGAGGTCAACGCGTCCAGCGTACCGGACAGCACCTCCTCGCGCAGGCGCAGCCGCGTCGAGGGCGCCAGCGCGAAGAAGCTCTCACAGAGGTCGAGCAAGGTGGGTTTGGAGATGATGCTGTCGGCGGCAATGGTGAGTTGGGGTTCCCAGCCGGTGGCAACGCGCTTGACGCGGTTCGCCATGGTGTCCACCGCCTGCAGGATGTGGCGGCCCTCGCGCAGCAATTCCATGCCGGCTGGCGTGGGACGCGCCTGGCGTGCACTGCGGTCGAACAACAGCACGTCGAGCGTGTCTTCTATCTGGCGCACGCGGTAGGTCAGCGCGCTCGGCACCATGCCCATGGCGCGGGCCGCGGCGGCGAAGCTCCCCGCATCGGCGATGGACTGCAGCATGGAAAGCGATTCCGGCGTGAGCACATCGCGTGGATTCGTCATTTGATAGACTTTCATTGAAATTTATTGAATGATGCCATCAAATCGGCAGGCCTGTTGCCGGCCCGTTTAGGCCTAAAGTTCAACCCAGCAACACAAGAGGGAACGCAGCATGTTGAAAGTACGCCGATCCAGCGAACGGGGGTATGCCGACCACGGTTGGCTGAAGTCGTTCCACAGCTTCTCGTTCGCGGATTACCACGACCCGCAGTTCATGGGATGGGGCAACCTGCGCGTCATCAACGAAGACCGGATCGCCCCGGGTACCGGCTTTGGTACGCATGGCCACCGTGACATGGAGATCGTCAGCTACGTGCTGAGCGGTTCCCTGGCGCACAAGGACACGCTGGGCAACGTCAAGGCGATTCCGCCAGGCGACGTGCAGCGCATGAGCGCGGGTACCGGCGTGCGGCACAGCGAGTTCAACCACGCGCCAGGCGAGTCCACGCACTTCCTGCAGATCTGGATAGAGCCGGATGCGGCTGGCATTGCGCCGAGCTACGAACAAAAGACGTTTCCGGACTCCGGCAAGCGGGGCCAGTTGCTGCTGGTGGCGTCGTCTGACGGCCGCAATGGTTCGGTGCGCCTGCATGCCGATGCCGCGATCCGTGCCGGGGTGCTCGATGGCGCTGACGCCGTGTCACTGGCGCTGGATCCTGCCCGCAAGGCCTATGTGCACGTGGTGCGTGGCCAGCTTGAAGCCAACGGCGAATTGCTCGGCGCCGGTGACGCATTGATGCTGGCCCACGAGCCGAGCCTGCGCCTGGCGCGCGCTCAGGACGCCGAAGTGCTGGTGTTCGACCTCGCCGACGTGCATTGATGCAGATTCGCAGCTTCCTGCCTGTCGGGCGTGACCAGGCCCTGGCCTGAAACCAGGGCGCTCCCACCTGAAGGAAAATCACCGCATGGCAAAAGTCGTCGTGGTGTTTCATTCGGGGTATGGCCACACCCTGCGCCTGGCGCAGGCAGTGGCAGACGGCGCGCAGGCGCAGCTGCTGGCGATCGACGCCGACGGCAGGCTGCCAGAGGGCGGCTGGGCCCTGCTGGCGGCAGCCGACGCCATCATCTTCGGCTCGCCAACCTATATGGGTAGCGTGAGCTGGCAGTTCAAGAAATTTGCCGACGCCTCCAGCAAACCCTGGTATGTGCAGGCGTGGAAGGACAAGCTGGCCGCCGGGTTCACCACCAGCTCGGGCCTCAACGGCGACAAGCAGCTGACGCTCAATACCCTGTATGCGCTGGCCATGCAGCACGCCATGGTCTGGGTCAGCCAGGGCCTGAAGCCCAGTAGTGTGAAGGCCAGCACGCGCCAGGACATCAACAACCTTGCCTCCTACAGCGGCGCCATGGCACAGTCGCCCGCGGATGCGGGCGCCGACCAGATGGCGGCCGGCGACCTGGATACCGGGCGGGCATTTGGCAAGCGGGTGGCCGAGCTCGCCACACGTTTTATGGGGTAGGCCAAGCGCCGGACAACTCCGCCGCAAAATACAATGCCTGCATGTTTGTCCACCTGCGTCTGCACACCGAGTTCTCAGTTGTTGACGGAACCAACCGGATCGACGATGTTGTAGCAGCAGCAGCGGCAGATGGCCAGCCCGCGCTGGCCATCACGGATCTGAACAACCTGTTTGGCGCGATCAAGTTCTACAAGGCCGCCCGCGCCGCCGGAGTCAAGCCGCTGATCGGCGCCGAGATCGTGCTCGAGGGGTTTGGCAAGGACAAAGAGACCGAGTCGCGCATGGTGTTGCTGGTCCATGACCGGCAGGGTTACCTCCATCTGTGTGAGTTGCTGGCGCGCGCCTATACGCAGAACGCCGGGCGCGCGCAGCCGCTGGTTCGCTGGGCCTGGCTCGGCGAACTCGCAGAGGGCCTGATCGCGCTTTCGGGCGCGCAGGCAGGCGCGCTGGGGCAGGCCTTGGTGCAGGGCGACCTGGAGCGTGCCCGCGAAGTCGCGCTGCACCTGGCTGCTCTTTTTCCGCATCGTTTTTACGTGGAGTTGCAGCGTAGCGGACGCGTCGATGACGAGCGCCACGTGGGCGAGGCAGCGCGCCTGGCGGCGCGGTTGGGCTTGCCGGTAGTGGCGACGCATCCGGTGCAGTTCACCCAGAGCGACGATTTCGAGGCCCACGAGGCGCGTGTCTGCATTGCCGACGGCGAAATCCTGGGCAACCCGCGGCGCGTCCGCCGTTACACCCAGGAGCAGTATTTCAAGAGCGCCGCGCAGATGCAGGCCCTTTTTGCAGACCTTCCTTCCGCGCTGGCCAACACCGTACAGATTGCCCGGCGCTGCAACCTGACGCTGGTGCTGGGCAAACCGCAGCTGCCGGAGTTTCCGACGCCGCTGGTCGATGGGCGCCAGATGTCGCCCGAGGAGTATTTCCGCCATGCCTCGCACGCCGGCCTGCTGGAGCGGCTGGTACAGCTGTACCCGGATGCCGGACGACGCGAAACCGAGCGCGTGCGCTACACCCAGCGGCTGGAATTCGAGATTGCCACGATCCTGAAGATGGGTTTCCCCGGGTACTTCCTGATCGTGGGGGACTTCATCAACTGGGCCAAGCGCAACGCTTGTCCGGTGGGCCCGGGCCGCGGTTCGGGCGCTGGGTCCCTGGTGGCGTATTCGCTGGGCATCACCGACCTGGACCCGTTGCAGTATGAGTTGCTGTTCGAGCGCTTCCTCAATCCCGAGCGGGTCTCCATGCCCGACTTCGACATCGATTTCTGCCAGGCGAACCGCGACCGGGTGATCGATTACGTGAAGCTCAAGTACGGCAAGGAGGCGGTGAGCCAGATCGCCACCTTCGGCACGCTGGCGGCGCGCGCGGCGATCCGCGACGTGGGCCGGGTGCTCGACATGAGCTATACATTCTGTGACGGCCTGAGCAAGCTGATTCCGAACAAGCCGGGAACCCACATCACGATTGCCGGCGCGATCAAGGCCGAGCCGCTGCTGGCCGAACGCTTGGCCAAGGAAGAGGATGTGCGCACGCTGCTGGCGCTGGCGCAAAAGCTGGAGGGCCTCACGCGTAACGTCGGCATGCACGCCGGCGGTGTGCTGATCGCGCCGGGCAAACTCACGGACTTCTGCCCGCTCTACCAGCAGCCCGGCAGCGAATCGGCGGTGAGCCAGTACGACAAGGACGATGTGGAGGCGGCCGGCCTGGTGAAGTTCGACTTCCTGGGATTGGCCACACTGACGATCCTGGAAATCGCCAAGGACATGATCCGCGCGCGCCACCGCGGCCAGGAGCAGTTTGCCTACGAGAACCTGCCGCTCGACGATGCGCGGGTCTACAAGCTGTTTGCCGACGGATTGACCGAAGCCATCTTCCAGTTCGAATCGCGCGGCATGCAGGGCATGTTGCGCGATGCCAGACCCACGCGGCTGGAAGACCTGATTGCGCTTAATGCCCTGTACCGGCCCGGGCCGATGGACCTGAGACCCACCTTCGTGGCGCGCAAGAACGGGCGCGAGGAGGTGCAGTACCCGCATCCGCTGGTGGCTTCGGTGCTCTCGGAAACCTACGGCATCATGGTCTACCAGGAACAGGTGATGCAGACCGCGCAGATCCTGGGCGGTTATTCACTCGGCGGCGCCGACATGTTGCGCCGCGCGATGGGCAAGAAGAAGCCCGAGGAGATGGCCGAGCAGCGGCAGATCTTCCGCGACGGCGCAGCCGCCAATGGCATCGAACAGTCCAAGGCCGACGAGGTGTTCGACCTGATGGAGAAGTTTGCCGG
>JANNDB010001104.1:0-1933 GCA_031387285.1 Betaproteobacteria bacterium
GGCCCAGTCGCGGCTCGATCCGGTGCCGTATTCCTCGCCACCGAAGATGACGGTCGGCGTGCCTTCGGCCATGTACTTCATCGCGGCGTCGTAGATGAACATCTTCAGGCCGCCCGGCACGTAGGCGCTGCTGCCGTGGGCGTGCTGATACAGCGTCACGCCACCTTCTTCGCGCGAGCCGTCGGCGCCGGGCGGGATCATCAGGTTCTTGATGCGCACGTTGGCGAAGGTGCCACGCACCATCACGTCGTGGTTGCCGCGGCGCGAGCCGTAAGAGTTGAAGTCGGCTTTCTGCACGCCGTGTTCCTTCAGCCAGGCGCCAGCGGGTGACGCTTCCTTGATCGCGCCGGCCGGCGAGATGTGGTCGGTCGTGATCGAGTCGCCAAACAGCGCCATGATGCGCGCCGCGCTCACACGCTCGGCGCTGCCCCGTGCGATGTCCGCCGCGGACGGCGCAGCGGCAGCGGCAGCGGGAGCCTGCAGCGCAAAGCCGGTGAAAAACGGCGGCTCTGCGATGTAGGTGCTCGCGGGCCAGGTGTAGGCGGTGCCGGCGACTCCCTTGATCTTCGCCCACAACTTGCCCGGCTCGGTCTTCACGCGCGCGTAGTTGGCCCGGTACGCCTGGCCGTTCATGGCGGACTTCATCAATTGGTGGATCTCGTCGCTGGAGGGCCAGATGTCGCCGAGGTAGACGTCGCGCAGCTTCCCGTTTGCCCCCTTGCCACGGCCAAGCGGCTCGGTCATCAGGTCGCGCATCACATTGCCCGCGATCGCGTAGGCGACCACCAGCGGCGGGCTGGCCAGAAAGTTGGCCTTCAGGTTCGGGTGGATACGTGCCTCGAAGTTGCGGTTGCCCGACAACACCGCGGCACAGACCAGATCGTTGGCCAGGATGAGTTCATTGAGCTCGGGGCGCAAGTCGCCGGCGTTGCCGATGCAGGTGGTGCAGCCGTATCCTGCCAGCGCAAAACCGAGCCGCTCGAGGTACGGCAGCAACCCGGTCTGCGTCAGGTACTCGGTCACGATGCGTGAACCCGGGGCGAGCGAGGTCTTGATGTGCGGCCTCACGCGCAAGCCGGCCAGCACGGCCTTCTTGGCCAGCAGCCCGGCCGCCAGCAAGACGCTGGGATTGGAGGTATTGGTGCAACTCGTGATGGCGGCGATCAAGACGTCGCCATTTTTTACTTCCAGCCCCTCAGTGGTGCGGAAGGACTGCGCCAGCTTCGGCGGCGGCTGGTTGAATCCGTTGTCGGACACCGGCTTGCTGAAGAGGCCGGCAAACTGCGTTGCCACCTGCCCGAGCTCGATGCGGTCCTGTGGACGTTTGGGGCCGGCCAGGCTGGGCGTCACGTCGCCCAGGTCGAGTTTGACGACCTGCGAAAAGTCGATCTGCCCGGCCTCGGGAACACCGAACAGCCCCTGGGCACGGAAATAGGCCTCGAACAGTTCGATCTCGCTGCGCGTGCGGCCGGTGCCCTTGAAATAATCGATGGTACGTTGGTCGACCGGGAAGAAGCCCATCGTGGCACCGTATTCGGGCGCCATGTTGGCGATTGTGGCGCGGTCCGGCAGCGCCAGCGTGCGTGTGCCGGCGCCGAAAAACTCGACGAACTTGCCCACCACCTTGTGCCGGCGCAGGACTTCGGTCACCGTCAGCACCAGGTCGGTCGCGGTCACACCTTCGCGCAGGCGCCCGCTGAGCTCGAATCCCACGATGTCCGGCGTCAGGAAGTAGACCGGCTGGCCCAGCATGGCGGCCTCGGCCTCGATGCCACCCACGCCCCAACCCACCACGCCAATGCCGTTGATCATGGTGGTGTGGCTGTCGGTACCCACCAGGCTGTCCGGATAAAACACGCCGTCACCGCGCCGGTGCACGCCACGCGCCAGGTACTCCAGGTTGACCTGGTGCACGATGCCGAAGCCCGGGGGC
>JANNDB010001112.1:0-3123 GCA_031387285.1 Betaproteobacteria bacterium
GTATGACGTGATGTGGATGGAGGACATGATCCAGCCCGACAGTGCGCAGGACCTGGCGCGGCTGGTGCAGGAGACCCGGGTCCCGCAGTCGGTCAGCGAACGCCTGTTCACCCGCCACGCCTACCGCCGAATCCTGGACGCCGGCGCCGCGCACATCGTGATGCCCGACATCATCTGGACCGGCGGCCTGAGTGAAGCGCTGAAGATCGCCGCGCTGGCCGACACCCACCACCTGCCCATCGCCCCGCACGATTGCACTGGGCCGGTGAACCTGTTCGCCTGCCTGCAACTGTGCGCGGCGGCCCCGAACGCGATGATCATGGAGACGGTGCGCGGGTTCTGCGAAGGCTATTACCGTGACGTGGTGGTCGAGGCAGTTCCGGTGCAGAGTGGCCACGCCGTGCTGACCGGGTTCGGCGCCGGCCTGGGCGTGACGCTGCGCCCGGAGTTTCTGGCCGCTCCGGGCGTGACGCGGCGCGCCAGCACATAGTCTGCCAAGATCCCGACCCAACGCAGCGGATGGCGGATAGTCATATGCTATTATAATAATTAGAGAATGTGGCCGCCAAGCACGCAAGGGGTGGCACTGACCGAAGTGTGGCGGCCAGAACAAGACGGTACGCAGGAGACCTGCAACGATGAAAGTCGAACTCGACGGCAAAGTCGCCCTCGTCACCGGGGCCGGGCAGGGTATTGGTCAGGCGATTGCCGACACCTTGGGGCGCAACGGCGCGCAGGTGGTGTACACCGACGTCAACGCGCACAGTGCGCAGGTGGCGGCACAGGCGGGTGGTGGCCGCGCGGGCTTTGCCCTCGATGTATCCGATCCCGCCGATGTCGCGGCCGGCGTGGCCCGCGTGTTGCGCGACCATGGCCACCTCGACATCCTGGTGAACAACGCCGGCATCGGTGTGCCGGCCGCCGAGCGCAAGACCATCGACGAATTCAGCCTGGAGGCATGGGACGCGCTGCTCAGGATCGACCTGACCGGCCTCTTTCTGGTTAGCCGTGAAGTGTCGCGTGCCATGAAGGTGCAGAAGTCGGGCCGGATCATCAACATCGCCTCGGTGCTCGGGCTGGTGCCAGCCCGTCTGCAAAGCTCCTATATCGCGGCCAAGGCCGGCGTGGTGAACCTGACCAAGGCGATGGCGCTGGAGCTGGCCCCGCACGGCATCCTGGTGAACGCAGTCGCGCCCGGCTCCACCCAAACAAAAGGCTGGGAAAAGTGGATCCACGACGCCGGCAGCGAGGCGCAGGACCTGCACGCCAAGCTGATGTCGCACATCCCGCTGGGGCGGCCCGGCACGACGCAGGAGATGGCCAATGCCGTGTTGTTCCTGGCCGCACCGGAGAGCTCCTACATCACCGGGCACGTGCTGACGGTGGACGGTGGCTGGACGGCCGGATTCTCCCGGGATTTCTGAAAGTCGAGGAATAGGTGAACGATTCAACCCCCAGCACAGTCGGCACGGAATTGCCGCACGGGCTTTCAAGCGCCGAACTGTTGCGACTGTACGAGCAGATGCTGCTGTTGCGCCGCTTCGAGCTCGCCGCCCAGGTGGCCTGCCGCAAGGGCGAAACACCTGGTTTCCTGCACCTGTACATCGGGCAGGAAGCCTCCGGCGTGGGCATCTGCGCCCATCTGCGCAAGACCGACTGGATCACCAGCACCCATCGCGGCCACGGCCATGCACTGGCCAAGGGCATGGCGCCCGACACGCTGATGGCCGAGCTGTACGGCAAGCGCGACGGCTGCTGCGGCGGGCGTGGCGGCACCATGCATTTGTATGACGCGTCCTGCGGCCTGTTCGGCACCAATGGGCTGGTCGGGGGCGGACTGCCGTCTGCGGTCGGTGCCGGCTTGAGCGCCCGGGCCCGCGGCACCGACGACATCGGTGTGGCCTTCTTCGGTGACGGGGCGACCAACCATGCCGCCTTTCACGAATCGCTCAACTTTGCCGGGGTGCAAAGGGCGCCGACGGTGTTCGTCTGCGAGAACAACCTGTACGCCACTGCGACCGCGCTGTCGAGCGCCACGCTGAACCCGGAGATCGCCACCCGCGCTGCGGCCTACGGCATACCCGGTGTGGCCGTCGACGGCAACGACCTGCTGGCGGTCTGGCTGGTGATGCAGGAGGCAACACGGCGCGCGCGCAGCGGCGAGGGGCCCACGCTGATCGAGGTCAAGACCTACCGCGTGGTGGCCCACCATGAAGGCGACTCCGTCGTTGGCACCTACCGCACCCAGGCCGAAGTCGATGCCTGGGCCAAACGCGATCCGATCCGCATGCTGCGTGAACACTGGTTGCTGGGCCGTGGGCTGGCCGATCAGGCACGGATCGACGCGATCGAAGAACGCGTAAAGGCCCAGGTGCAGCACGCCATCGAGTTCGCCCGCAATTCACCCGAGCCGGACCCGGCCACCGTGGCGCAGCATATCTACGCCGATCCGATCAACCCGCCGGCCGCACTGCGCACGGTCGAGGCCGACCCGATGACGGTCACCACCAGCTGGCTGGACGCGGTGCGCGACGGCCTGGCCGAGGAAATGCGGCGCGATCCGCTGATCATGTATTTTGGCGAGGGCACGGGAGAGCGCGGCGGCACCTTCGCGCATACCAAGAAGCTGTACCAGGTGTTCGGCGCCCTGCGCATGGTGGACACACCGATTTCGGAGCTCGGTTTTACCGGTGCCGCACTTGGCGCGTCGGCAACCGGTGCGCGCTGCGTGGCCGACCTGATGTTTGCCGATTTCCTGTTCGAGGCGGCCGGGCAGATCGTGTTGCAGGCGGCCAAGCTGCGCTATATGAGCAACGGCCAGATGCAGGCGCCGCTGGTGATTCGCGCCGGCGCCGGCATGGTGCGTTCCGCCGGGCCACACCACAGCGGCATGTACCACCCGATGTGGGCCCATGTGCCGGGCCTCATCGTCTGTGTGCCGTCCACACCGGCCGATGCCAAGGGCCTGATGAAGACGGCATTGCGCGCCGGTGACCCGGTGCTGATGCTGGAGACCAAGGCGCTGTTTGCGACCAAGGGCGAGGTACCCACGGGTGACCATCTGGTGCCGTTCGGCGTGGCGCGCATCGCCCGCGCCGGCACCGATCTGACGATCGCCAGCGC
>JANNDB010000016.1:0-3514 GCA_031387285.1 Betaproteobacteria bacterium
CCGATGTGCGCAGCCTGGCTGCACGCGGTATCGTGCGCCGCTACCGAAAAGGCAGCCTGTTGATCCAGGAGGGCGACTTTGGCGATACCGTATTCATCGTGATCGGCGGACGCATCAAGGTGTTTTGCATCGACACCAACGACCGGGAAATCAGCTTCGGCAACTTCGGCCCCGGCGAATACGTGGGCGAGATGGCGCTGGACGGTGGCCCGCGTTCCGCCAGTGTCATCACACTGGAAGCGGCTACCTGCGCGGTGATCACCCGCGCCACCCTGCTCGCGTTCATCGGCGAGAACCCCGAGTTCGCCATCACCCTGCTCTCCAAGGTGATCCAGCGCCTGCGCCTGGCCACGCGGGACGCGCGCAACCTGGCATTCGTCGATGTCTATGGCCGCCTGACCCAGTTGCTGCAGGAGTTGGCGCTGCCCCAGGCCGACGGCACCTGGCTCGTCGGCGAACGCCTCACACACCAGGCCATTGCGAGCCGTGTCGGCTGCAGCCGCGAGATGGTCAGCCGCATCCTGAAAGACCTGACCAGCGGTGGCTACCTGCGCCTGGTGGACCGCCGTATCCAGATCCTGCGCAAGCTGCCTCCACGCTGGTGAGGTGACAAAAGTGTGCATGCGTCACACATTTGGGCGGCAGGATTCACCACGCAGGGTACATAGCAATCCCTAACCTGACTCCCGTGTACTGAAGCTGAATCGGCCTTCGCCGAGCCGGTGCACCAGGAGATCTGCCATGCCTTTCTTATCCTCGCCTGCCTCTGCGTCGCTCACCGCCCTGTCCCGGCCGGAAACAGCCGCACCATCGGAGCTGGATTTGCTGCGCGCAACCATCAACCAGGTCGACTATGGTCTGGTGGCCGTAGACGCTGACAGCGCGACGGTCCTGTTTGCCAACGCCGCCGGTTACGCCGCCCTGCAATCCGACGTGTCCGGCACACTTGCCGGCGACAGCGGGTTGCGATTGCTGAATGAACGGGTGGTGGCATCCAGACCATCCCATGCGGCGCAGCTCACTGGCGTATTGCAGCGTACCAAGGCGGGGCTGCGCGGGTTGTTGTGTCTGGGGGTGGGCGCGCAACCGGTGACCGTCGCCGTCGTCCCGCTGCCAGCGGCACCGGTGGACCCACAGGCTGCAACGCCAACCCCCAGCGCCCTGCTCGTATTTGCCAAGCAGCATCTGTGTGACGACTCGACCGTGACCCTGTTTGCCCGGCAACGCGGCCTCACCAGCGCCGAGGGGCAGGTGCTCGCCCAGGTCTGCAAGGGCCTGCGCCCGACGCAGATCGCGACCCGGCACGGTGTGCGGATATCGACGGTGCGCACGCAGCTGCGCAGCATTCGCCTGAAAACCAGCACCGACACGATCCGCGATCTGGTGCACCAGGTGTCCGTGCTGCCTCCCATGGCGCGCCAGTTCTCCAGCCAGAGCATGCGCTGAGGGCGTCTGCACCGGCGCGCGCCGCCGGTAGTTCCCCAGCGCAAATCAGGCCTGCAGGGCGGCCCACATCTCCTGGTCACGCGCGGCGGTCCAGATGCGCGGATTGCGGATGCCGCGCGCCTCGTCGTAGGCACGGCTCACATCAAACGGCAGGCAGTGTTCATAGATGAACACATCGCCGAACAGCGGGTCCATGCTCTTGCGTGTGTGCTGCATGGCCGCCTTCAGGTCGAGGTTGGCGGCGGCGGCTTCCTTGCCGCAGCGGTACAGCGTTTCGACCCACAGCTTGGTGTAGTCCAGCGCCTTGTTGACATCGGCACTTCCCTGCATGGCCTCGCCACGTCCGGGAACAATGGCCTGCGCGTTCAAGGCACGCAGCGCCTCCAGCGTCGCCGGCCACTCAGCCAGATGCGCGTCGCCAGTGTAGACACCCGCGCGGTATTCCACCAGGTCACCACTGAAAAGCACTTCTTCCTGCTCGACCCAGGCAATCGTGTCACCGCGCGTATGCCCGGGGCCCGGATGCCAGATCTGCACCACCACACCGCCGAGGTTGAGGCTGAGGCGCCCTGGCACCTCGCCACGGGTCGGATCGCCGCCGCCCACCACCATGGACGGCCAGGTCAGGCCAGGCACCGACTCGGCATTGCGAAACAGCCGCGGAAACCGCTCCATCTCGCTTTGCATGTCCTGCGCGCCGCGCTCGCGGATCAGCTCCAGCGTACCCTGGCTGGCGATGATCTCGGTCGCGCCCTCGGCCACAAAGGCGCTGGCGCCAAGCACCCGCACTGCGTGGTAGTGCGTCAACAGCACGTACTTGATGGGCTTGTCGCTGACCGCGCGGATGCGGGCGACAAGGTCGCGCGCCATGGCCGGCGTAGCGGTCGCATCGCTGACCAGTATGCAGCTGTCGCCGATGATCACGCCAGAATTCGGATCGCCCTCGGCGGTGTAGGCCCAGCAGTGCGCGCTGAGTTGCTCAAAAGTGATCTTCTTGTCCTGCAGGTCGGCCTGGGACGCGAAAGCCTTGGGACGGGTCGCTTTGCTCATGGTTTTTCCTTGGTGCAATGCGATTCTAGGAGGCTGGCGGGTTTGTGCCCTGCTCCGCTACAGTGGATGCATGTTCGATTCCCTGTTTCGCGTTTTCGAGTCGCGGGTGCAGTCCACTGCCTTGCCACCCGAGGGCGCGCCACCGGCAGGTCTGGTCGACTTCTACTGGCACTTCATCCGCCAGACGCGCGGGTTGTTCAGCGCCATGTTGCTCAGCTGCCTGCTGGTTGCCCTGAGCGATACCGTGATGCCGGTACTCATAGGCAAACTGGTGGCGTTGATGACCGCCACCGACCGCAGTGGCGCGTTGCGCGCGGCCTGGCCGATGCTGCTGGGCATGGTGGTGTTCATGCTGGTGGTGCGCCCCTTGGTCCTGTTGTTTGACAGCCTGTTGCGTTTCAACGCGGTGATGCCGGGTCTGACCAGCATGGTGCGTTGGCAGAATCACTGGCATGTGGTGCGCCAGAGCTGGCCGTTCTTCCAGGACGACTTTGCCGGGCGCATCGCCAATCGCGTGATGCAGACCGGCAACGCGCTGCGCGAAAGCGCGGTATCGGGCGTGCGCGCGGTCTGGTACATCGTGATCTACGGCATCACCACGATCGTGTTGTTGTGGCTGGCCGACTGGCGCCTGGCGCTGCCCACCATCGTCTGGTTCGCGGCCTACATCGTGTTTCTGCGCTACTTCGTGCCGCGCATGCGCGACATGGCCAAGGCCAGCTCCGAGGTGCGCTCACGCGTCGTGGCGCGCGTCGTCGATACCTATACCAATATCCTCACCGTAAAGCTGTTCGCACGGCCGACCGACGAAGACCGGTATGTGCAGGACGTGATCGAGTCCCACAAGAGCGCCATGGCCCGGCATATGCGGCTGGTGACGCAGTTCATCTGCAGCCTGTGGATGCTCAACGCCCTGCTGCTGGTCGCCACGGCCGCGGTCGGATTGCAGCTGTGGCAGTCGAACCGGCTGGAGGTCGGGGTTTTTGCGATGGCGCTGCCACTGGCCTGGCAGATCACC
>JANNDB010000083.1:0-10394 GCA_031387285.1 Betaproteobacteria bacterium
CGGTGCTGGACGAAGCGGTACCGCGCTTTGTGGCGCTGGAGGCCGAGATGCTCTCACCCCTCACCCTGGTCGAACAGGAAACGCTGTCGGCCCTGATGGCCAAGGTCGTACTGGCCATGTTCGACAGCCCCGCCGAAACACCGCCACCCAAGGCCCCGGTGGCCGAACCCTGAAGGAACCCCTCCATGCGTATTGCCGACATGAACTGGATGCAGGTGGAGGAGCATGCGCGGCGTGACCAGCGCGCCGTATTGCCCATCGGTTCGGTGGAGCAGCACGGCTTGCTGAGCCTGTGTGTGGACGTGATCCTGTCGGAGCGCGTCTCGGTCGAGGCGGCCGAGCCACTCGGTGTACCGGTGTTCCCGGTCATCAACTATGGCTTCACGCCCAGCTTTGTCGACTACGCGGGTACGGTCACGCTGCGGCTCTCGACGCTGTGTGCACTCATGTGCGATGTGCTCGACAGCATGGTGCGCAGCGGCTTTAGGCGCATCGTCATCGTCAACGGCCACGGCGGCAACGGGCCGGCGCATGGCGCGATCCTTGAATGGCTGGACCGCAACCGTGGCGTGCAGGTGAAATGGCATAACTGGTGGAACGCGCCGCGCACCATCGCGCAGGTCAACGCGATCGACCCGCTCGCTTCCCACGCCTCGTGGATGGAGAATTTTCCCTGGACCCGCCTGAACGGCGTGACCATGCCGACCCATGCCAAGCCCATGATCGACATCGCGCGTTACCAGCGCGTCGACCCCGGCGCCAAGAAGGCGCTGATTGGTGACGGCAACTTCGGCGGCCACTACCAGCGCCCGGACGCGGAACTCATGCAGGTCTGGGATGTGGCTGTGGCCGAGACCCGCGCCCTGATCGAATCCGGCTGGGACTGAGCGCGCGTGCTCGCCTACGTCATCCAGCGCCTGCTGCAGGCAGCCGTCGTGATGCTCGCCATCTCGGCGCTGGTATTCGTGGGCGTGTATGCGGTGGGCAACCCGATCGACGTGATGATCGCACCCGACGTGACGCAGGAGATCCGACAGGCCACGATCCGGGCCTACGGTTTCGACCAGCCCTTGTGGAAGCAGTACGGCATCTTCCTGCAACGTCTGGCCGCGGGCGACTTCGGGCGCTCCTTCGTCTACAACATGCCGGTGCTCAGCCTGATCGGGTCGCGCCTGCCGGCCACGCTGGAGATCACCCTGGCGGCCGTCATCGGCGCGGCGGTCATCGGCGTGCCGCTCGGGATGTTTGCAGGTTATGCGCCGCACACCAGGACATCCAAGGTCATCATGGCGGTCTCGGTGCTGGGTTTCTCGGTGCCCACGTTCTGGGTCGGGCTGCTGCTGATCTTCGGCTTTGCCGTCACCCTGGGCGTGTTGCCGGCCGGCAACCGCGGCGACACCGTGCTGTTCATGGGCATCGAATGGAGCATCTTCACGGCCAACGGGCTCAAGCATATGTTGCTTCCCTCGCTGAACCTGGCGCTGTTCAAGATGGCGCTGATGATCCGGTTGGCACGGGCCGGGACGCGTGAAGTGATGCTGACCGACATGGTGCGCTTCGCACGGGCCACCGGTGAAAGCGAGTGGACCATCCTGCGCCGCCATGTGCTGCGCCTGATCGCGATTCCGCTGGTGACCGTGTTTGGCCTGGAGTTCGGCTCCACCATGGCGTTTGCGGTCGTCACCGAGACGATCTTCTCCTGGCCGGGTGTGGGCAAACTCATCATCGATTCCATTTCCTCGCTGGACCGTCCGGTGATGGTCGCCTACCTGATGCTGGTCTCACTGCTGTTCATCAGCATCAACTTCGCGGTGGACATCGCCTACATGGCGCTCGACCCGCGCCTGCGCGCGCGCAAGACCACATGAGCCAACCCTCCAACAATGTCGCAGCCCAGGCGGCGTCGCCCTGGCGCATGTTCGCCAGCGAATTTGCCGAAAGCCGTGTGGCCGTGGTCGCACTCGGCGTGTTGTGCCTGATCGTGCTGCTGGCCATCGCCGCGCCGCTCATCACGCCGCAGAACCCGTATGACCTGGCGACCCTGGTGCTCACCGACGCCCGACGCCCGCCCGGGCACGTGGGCAGCCGCGGCTTTACGCACTGGCTGGGCACCGATGCGCAGGGGCGCGACCTTTATTCGGCCATCGTCTACGGCCTGCGCATCTCGCTGCAGGTCGGCCTGATGGCCGGCGCCATCGCATTTGCCATCGGCGCCTCGCTGGGCACCGTGGCCGGTTTCGCCGGTGGCCGCACCGAGGCGCTGATCATGCGCATCATCGACCTGCAGTTGTCGTTCCCCGCCATCCTGCTCGCGCTGGTACTCGCCGCATTGCTGGGCCAGGGCAAGTGGCAATTGATCGCGGCGCTGGTGACGGCGCAATACGCCTACTTCGCGCGCACCGCACACGGCGCCGCCACCGCCGAGCGATCGAAGGACTACGTGGAGGCGGCGTTGTCTACGCCGTTGCGCCAGGCGCGGGTGGCGTTTCGCCATGTGTTGCCCAATTGCCTGCCGCCGCTCATCGTTGTGGCCACCGTGCAGGTCGCCAATTCGATCTCGCTGGAGGCCACCCTGTCGTTCCTGGGGCTGGGGCTTCCGGTCTCGGAGCCCTCGCTGGGCATGCTGATCGCCAACGGGTTCCAGTACATGTTGTCCGGGCGCTACTGGATTTCGATCTATCCGGGCGTGGCCCTGATCGTTCTCATCGTCGTCATCAACCTGGTAGGCGACCAGATCCGCGACCAGCTCAACCCGAGGCTCAAGCGATGAGCGCGGACCTGCGAAGCCCGGAGCCATCGCAGCGCAGCCCGAAGCGCGAAGGCGCTGCTCCGCCCGCCCATCCGCTGCTGCAGGTGCACGGTCTGACGACCGAATTTGCCACCCGCGCGGGCACCGCGCGCGCCGTCGACGGGGTGTCCTTCGACGTGCAGGCGGGCGAGATCATCGGACTGGTGGGCGAGTCCGGCTCCGGCAAAAGCGTCACCGGTTACTCCATCCTGGGCCTGGTCGATCCGCCTGGGCGCATAACGTCAGGCTCGGTGCGTTTTGACGGACAGGAACTGATCGGCATGCCGCGCGCTCAGTTGCGCGCCCTGCGCGGTCGCCGCATTGCCATGGTGTTTCAGGATCCGATGAGCACCCTCAATCCCGTGCTCACCGTGGCCGCGCAGATGCAGATGGCGATGCAGGCGCATGGCGCGCCGGATGCCGCGCAGATGCAGGAGCGCTCGCTGCGGGCGCTGGCGCGCGTTGGCATTCCGGATCCGGAACGCCGCCTGGCGGCCTACCCGCACGAACTCTCCGGCGGCATGCGCCAGCGCGTGGCGATCGCGATTGCCTTTCTCAATGAGCCGGCCCTGGTGATCTGCGACGAACCGACCACGGCGCTGGACGTGTCGATCCAGGCGCAGATCCTGGTCGAGATGAAGACGCTGGTGCGCGAGGCCGGCGTGAGCCTGGTATGGATCAGCCATGACCTGGCCACCGTCTCGGTGCTCGCCTCACGCCTGCTCGTGATGTACGCGGGCCGCCTGATCGAGCAGGGGCCGGCCGACGAGGTGCTGCGCCGCCCGCGCCACCCGTATACCCAGGGCCTGATCGACAGCCTGCCTTCGCGCGCCGCGCCCGGGCGCGACCTGCTGCAGATACCGGGCTCCACGCCCTCGCTCACCGCCTTGCCCTCGGGCTGTGCCTTTCGCGAACGCTGCGCCTATGCCAGCGCCGTCTGCACAGTGGCTCCAGAGAAAAGCGAGCAGGGCCTGCGCGACTGGCGTTGCCACCATCCACGCAATCTGGACGCCACGGCGGAGGCCGCGTGATGGGTTCAGCGCAAGACTTCATCGGGCTCGATGCCATCACGCGGCGCTTCACATCCACGCCGCCGCTGACCGAGCGGCTGGCCCGCCGCCTTACCGGTCAGGTTGCCAAGGCCACGGTGGTCCATGCGGTGGAAGGCGTGAGCCTGGGCGTAGCCAAGGGCGAAACCCTGGGACTGGTCGGTGAGTCGGGCTGCGGCAAGTCGACGCTGGGGCGCGTGGCTGCCGGCATCCTGTCGCCCACCATGGGAGTCGCAACGGTGGCCGGTGCGCCGGTGATGACCGAGCGGCGCAAGACCAGTACCCGGATCCAGATGGTGTTCCAGGACCCGTATGCGTCGCTCAACCCGCGCATGCGCGTGGGCGCGACGATTGCAGAAGGCCCCATCGCCCACGGACTGGTCAGCGCGGCGCAAGCCCCGGCCGAAGTCCGGCGCTGGCTCGCCGCGGTCGGGCTGGACGCGGACGCTGCGCAGCGTTTCCCGCACCAGTTCTCCGGTGGACAACGCCAGCGCGTGGCGATTGCCAGGGCCCTGGCAATGCGACCCGACGCACTGGTGTGCGACGAACCGGTGGCGTCTCTGGACGTATCGATCCAGGCGCAGATCATCAACCTGTTCCTGCAACTGCGGCGCGATCTGCACCTCACCATGCTGTTCATCAGCCATGACCTCAGCGTGGTGCGCCACGTGAGCGACCGCGTGGCCATCATGTACCTGGGGCGCATTGTGGAGAGCGGCCCGACGGAGCGCATCTTCGCCGCGCCACGCCATCCCTACACCCGCGCACTGCTCGAGAGTGCCCCGCGGCTGGCAGCCGACGGCATGCCAGCCCAGGACATCCGGCCGATACAGGGCGAGTTGCCCTCACCGATCAATCCGCCTGCGGGCTGCGCCTTCCACCAGCGCTGCGCTTTTGCACAGCCGCGCTGCCAGCAGGAACTTCCGGCCCTGCACCCGGGCGACGGCGCGCACCGCGTCGCCTGCCACTTCCCTCTGGAGACCAGCACATCATGAAAGACGACGCAAGCAGCGCGCCCATCGAGCCGTGGCGCTGGCCAGAGGAAGAGTGGCGCCGCCGGGTCAACCATGTGCGCGCCGGGCGCAGCCTGAAGCCCTCAGGATGGCCAGGGGGCAATCACTGCGCAGTGGCGCTTTCCTTCGACAGCGACCACGACACCAATGAACTGCGTGATGGCGGCAACTCGATAGGGCGCATGTCCTGGGGCCAGTACGGCAACCGCCAGGGCGTGCCCCGCATCCTGACGCTGCTGCGCCGTACGCACGTGCCGGCGACCTTCTTCGTGCCAGCCGTCACGGCCTTGCTGTATCCGGACGAGCAGCGCCAGGTCATCGCTGAAGGCCACGAGATCGGCCTGCACGGCTGGATTCACGAGGTCAATTCTCTGCTGCCGGAGGCAGACGAGCGCGAACTGCACCTGCGCGCGTCCGACACACTTGCCGAGGTGACGGGCGTGCGGCCGGTCGGCATGCGCACACCGTCCTGGGATTTTTCGCCAGCCACCCTGTCCATTCAACGCGAGATGGGGCTTCTGTACGACTCCTCGCTGATGGCGGACTACGATCCCTACGAAATCGAACAGGACGGCGAGCGCACCGGCATCATCGAACTGCCGGTGGAATGGATCCGCGACGACGCGGTGTACTTCAACATGAACCGCTTCGCGGCGCTACGGCCCTACACGGCGCCGGCGGACGTACTCGACATCTTCCGCCGCGAATTCGATGCAGCCTACGCCGAGGGCGGCCTGTTCCTGCTCACCATGCACCCGCATGTGATTGGCTACCGCTCGCGCATGTTCATCCTGGAGCAGCTGATTGCGCACATGCAGGCGCACGCGGGGGTGTGGTTCGCCACGCACCGGGATGTGGCCCTGCATGCCAAGACGCTGCTGTGAGCGGCACTCCCGCTCAGGCTGTGGCGGCTGCGGCTTTCGCGGCCCGTTTGGCAAGCACCTCGTCGAGCCAGTCGCTGCGCATCACCGGAACCGCCGTCACGAGTTTCTCCGTGTACGGGTGGTACGGCCCTTCGAATATCCGCTCCGTCGCATCAAAGGCGACAAAAGAACCCCGCAGCATCACCGCAGTGCGGTGGGCGATTCGGTGCACCACGTCCAGGTCGTGCGTGATCAGCATATAGGAGAGCCCCAGCTCTGCCTGCAGGCGGCGCAGCAGCTTGAGAATTTCTTCCGCCACCAACGGGTCCAGCGCCGACGTGGGCTCGTCGAGGATGATCAGGTCCGGGTTCGCTGCCAAGGCGCGCGCAATGCAGACACGCTGCTTTTGCCCACCGGAGAGTTCCGTCGGGCGGCGTGTCAGGAAGTTCTGCGGCAGCTCCACCAGATCCATCAGGTCCTTGGTGCGCTTCTCGACGTCGGCGCCGCTCATGTTGAAGTACAGCTTGGAGCTGTGGTCCAGCGTCTGCTTCAGCGTCTGGTCGCCGTCTTCCTTGATTTCCGGCGTACCGCCATGGCCGAAGTAGAAACTGACGGGCCGGCCGATGGTTTCCATCAGCGTGAGGCGCGGGTTCAGCGCCACATCGGGAATCTGGTAGACCAGCTGAATGGTGCGCTTGAGCTGCTTGTCGCGCTCGGCCAGCCGTCTGGGCAGGACCTTTCCCTTGAAGGTGATGGTTCCTGCGGTGGGCGGCAACAAACCGGTGATGATGCGCGCAAGTGTTGACTTGCCCGAACCCGATTCACCCACCACCGCGACGGTTTCACCGCGCCGGATGTCCAGGCTCACATCCGTGACGACCTTGAACTTTCCATACGACGCATCAATGTGCTCCACCTTGAGGATGGTCTCGGGCTTGACCGAGGACTGCACCGCGCGTTCGCTCGCGGCAGCGCCGCGCACCGCGACCAGCCTGGCGGTGTAGTCTTTGGTGGGCGCCTGCAGCACACCGTCCACCGTGCCTTCCTCGATCTCCTTGCCGTAGCGCAATACCTTGATGCGGTCCGCCACCTGGGCCACCACGGCCAGATCGTGCGTGATGTAGAGCGCCGCCGTGCCGTACTCGCGGATCAGCGACTTGAGCAGGATCAGCACTTCAATCTGGGTCGTGACGTCCAGCGCCGTGGTTGGCTCGTCGAGCACCAGTATGTCCGGCCGGCAGGACATGGCCATGGCCGCCATGGCGCGCTGCAACTGCCCGCCCGAGGCCTGATGCGGATAACGGTCGCCAAAGGTTTCATGTTCGGGCAGGTCGAGCGACTTGAACAGGTGGCGCGCCCATTCCTCGGCCTTCTCGCGCGTCATCAGCCCATGGATCATGGGCGCTTCACACACCTGGTCCATGATGGTGTGCGCCGGATTGAAGGCCGCCGACGCCGACTGCGCCACATACGCAATCCGCCGCCCGCGCACGCCACGCCGCCCATTGGCATCGAGCTTGCGGATATCGACACCGTCGATTTCGACCGAGCCCTTCGCAATGTGCACACCCGCGCGTGCGTAGGACATGGCGGACAGGCCGATCGTCGACTTGCCGGCCCCACTTTCGCCAATCAAGCCGAGCACTTCGCCGGCATGCAGTGTGACACTTACATCATCGACTATGACGTTGCCTGCGCGCACGCCTTCCAGCCGCAAGCCCTTGATCTGCAGAATGATTTTCTTGGGTTCCGTCATGGCGTTCTCACAGTTCTGCCGGCGCGCCGGAAGGGCGTGCTTCGATGGACAGCAACCAGTCCACCACCAGGTTCACACCCACGGTCAGGGTTGAAATCGCCAAGGCCGGCCAGATCGGCGCCAGCATGCCGAAGTTGATGGCGGCCGAGTTCTCGCGCACCATGCCACCCCAGTCGGCAAACGGCGGCTGAATACCCAGGCCCAGGAACGACAAGGCGGCGATGAACAGGAAGTTGAAGCAAAACCGCAGGCCGAACTCCGACAGCAGAGGCGCCGAGGCGTTGGGCAAAATCTCGCGCCGGATGATCCACCACGTACCCTCGCCGCGCAGGCGGGCCGCCTCCACATACTCCAGCACCGTGAGGTTCATGCCCAGCGCACGCGCAAGTCGAAAGACCCGGGTCGAGTCCAGCACCGCGATGGTCAGGATCAGTACCGGGATCGACGAACCGAACACGCCCAGGATGATCAGCGCGAGGATCAGCAGCGGGATCGACAGGATCACGTCGACCGTGCGGGAGATGACGTTGTCGACCCAGCCGCCCAGCACCGCACCGGTAAAACCGAGGGTGATACCGATGAAGAATGAAATGGCGGTGGTGGCCAAAGCCACGCCGATCGTCATGCGCGCGCCGTAGATCAGGCGGGTCACCATGTCGCGTCCGATCTGGTCAGCCCCGAGCAGCATCGCTGCGGACGGCTCGTCCCAGGTGGCGCCCACCGTCTGGGATTGTGAATAGGGCGCGAACAGGGGGCCGAATATCGCGATGAACAGGTTGACGACGATGATCGTCAAACCGATCCAGGCAGTCGAAGTGGGTTTGTGTCCGAGTATCTTCATGTTCTGTTCCTGGTCAGCGTTTGTGGCGCAGGCGCGGGTTGACGAGAATGACCAGTACATCGGCCAGCGTATTGAGCACGACAAAAACCGCCGCGAACACCAGCCCGCAGGCCTGGATGACGGGCACGTCGCGCTTGGATACGGCGTCCACCATCAACTGCCCGATACCGGGATAGACGAATACCGACTCCAGCACGACCACCCCCACCACCAGGTAGGCAATGTTGAGCGCCACCACCGTGATGATGGGCGCCGCCGCGTTGGGCAGGGCATGCCGGGCAATGACGCGGGAGCGCGTCGCCCCCTTGAGGAAAGCCATCTCGACATAGGCGCTGGACATGACCGCCAGCACCGAGCTGCGGGTCATGCGCAGCATGTGCGCCGAGACCAGCAACATCAGGGCAAAGGCTGGCAGCGTGGTGATGTAGACGCGTTCGGAAAAGCTCATGCCCGCCGATACGGTCGCCAGGGACGGGAACCAGTCCAGATTGACGACGAACAGGATGATCAGCAGGTAGGCGATGAAGAACTCGGGGATCGAGATGGCGATCAATGTGAGCACGTTGGAGGTCTTGTCGACCGCCTTGCCTTCATTGATGGCCGCCAGAATGCCCAGGCCGACGGACACCGGGATCGCGATGATGGCCGCGTAACCTGCCAGGAACAGGGTGTTGTACAGGCGCGGCGCGAGTTCGTCGACGATGACACGCTTGTTGGTCATGGCAACGCCGAGGTCCAGGTGCAAGGCACCCCACAACCAGCGGAAATAGCGGATGTAGGCCGGGTCGTTGAGTCCGAGTTCACGGCGAAAAACGATCAGCGCCTCGGGGGTGGCGCCCTGGCCAAGCACGGCGGAAGCCACGTCTCCAGGCAGGATCTGGGTACATACAAATATCAGCACGGAGACGGCGAAGAGTGTCACCACTCCCAGCAGCAGCCGGTTCACGATAAGCCGAAGCATCGACAGACCCCCTCAAAAAAGAAAACGCGCCGCTCAGCCCTGTTGCCAGTAAACCGAGAGGCGCGTCGAGCGGTTAACCAACCAGCGCGGACCAACTAGCAAAGTTGATCCGTGCCGCATGTCATGCGATCAGGCGAACCAGCCTTTTTCTGCAATACGGCCGTCACCCATGTCATAACGACCTGACGGGGTCAGGCCCTGCAACTTCGTGGTGTGACCGTCAAGATAGTCGTTCGTGCAGAAGTGGATCATGCCGGCGTTTTGGGACACGAGGTTCTGCATCTTGGCGTACATGTCGCCGCGCTTCTTCTGATCCAGTTCCACGCGGGCGTCCACCAGCAGCTTCTCGAACTCGGCATTGTTGAAGTGCGTGTCGTTCCAGGCGCCGCCGGCCTTGAAGATGTTCGTGAGCTGATTGTCGATGGTCGGGCGGTTGCCCCAGTAGACCGCGCAGAACGGCTGCTTGAGCCAGACGTTGTCCCAGTAGCCGTCACCGGAGACGCGCTTGACATCAATATTGATGCCCGCCTTCTTGGCCGACTCCTGGAACACCACGGCAGAGTCGGTGGCACCGGTGAACGCACCTTCCGAAACCTGCAACTCGATCGGCCCGCTGTGGCCCGACTTCTTGTAGTGGAACTTGGCCTTCTCCGGATCGTAGGTGTTCATGACCTGCTTGGGATCGTAGTACTTCATGCGCGGGCCGACTGCGTGGTCATTGCCAAGGGCGGCATAACCGGAGAACACGTTGTCGATGATCTTCTTGCGGTCGATACCGAGCTTCAATGCCATCATCAGATCGCGGTTCGAATACGGGTCCTTGTCGGTGTGGGCGACAAAGGCGAAGCGGTTGCCCATGCCCGGGGTACGGCCGAGTTTGAGCGCCTTGTTCTTGCCGAGCAAGGCCGCCGTCTTCGGATCCACCCGGTTGATGATGTCGACCTGGCCGGTCACCAACGCCTGGGTGCGCGTAGCAGCGTCGCCGATATAGCGCAGTTCCACACGCTCGAAGTTGCCGCGGCCGGGCTTCCAGTAGTTACCGGGCTTGCGTTTGAAGGTTGCGCGCACGCCCGGCTGGAACTCTTCCAGCGTGAAGGCGCCGGTGCCATCGGGCTTGCTCCAG
>JANNDB010000098.1:0-1508 GCA_031387285.1 Betaproteobacteria bacterium
AGATGGACCACCTTATCGGCAAGGTGTTTGTCGAATACCTGTCGCCGCTCAAGCGCAACCGCATCCGTACGAAGATGCGCAAGTTGCAGCGCGAGGAGCGCGATTGAGGGTCGTTTTTGCTGGCACGCCCGAGTTTGCCGCAGTGGCGCTGCGCGCGATCTGCGCCGAAGGCTTGGATGTGCCACTGGTGTTGACGCAGCCCGACCGGCCGGCGGGTCGCGGCATGCAGGTGCACGAGTCGGCGGTCAAGGTGGAGGCTCGGCAGCACGGCCTGACCGTGCAGCAACCGCGCAGCCTGCGGCTGGACGGCATTGCTGCTGCCGAGGCGCAGACCTGTCGCCACGCTCTGGCGCAGGCCGACGCCGACATCATGGTGGTCGTGGCCTACGGGCTGATATTGCCGCGCTGGTTGCTGGACGACATGCGGCACGCCCGACCGGACGGCCGTGCGCGCCATGGCTGCATCAATATTCACGCGAGCCTGCTGCCGCGCTGGCGTGGGGCGGCACCTATTCACCGCGCCATTCAGGCGGGAGACGCCGATAGCGGGGTGTGCGTCATGCAGATGGACGAAGGCCTCGACACCGGAAACATCCTGCGCACCGCTGCGGTGGCAATTCGGCACGCTGGCGCAAACGCCGATACGACCGGCACGCTGCACGACCGCCTGGCCCGACTCGGCGCAGAGCTGCTCGTCGACGTATTGCGGCTGGCGCAACAGGGGCCATTGCAGAGCGAACCCCAAGCCCCGGACGGCATTTGTTATGCGGCCAAGGTTGAACGCCTGGAGGCCCGGATCGACTGGGCAGTTCCGGCCGCGCAAGTGGAGCGCAATGTGCGCGCCTTCAATCCCGCTCCGGGCGCCTGGACCGATTGGAACGGCCAGCCCCTCAAGATCTGGAGCGCGCTGGCGCTCGCCGATGTGCCGACCGCCTTGCCTGGGCAGATCGTAGCCGCAGGCGCGCAAGGCATTGACGTGGCCTGCGCAACCGGTACGCTGCGCGTGTTCGTGCTGCAGCGGGCTGGTGGACGGCGTTTGTCCGCGGCGGAGTTCCTGCATGGGCAGGGCCTGCGACCTGGCATGTCCTTTGGTGGCATAGCCGCCGCGCCCTGATGTTCTTCCTGCGCGACAACTACCGCCATCCGGAGTTTCGTGTGGGTGCACGGGATTTCCAGCGGCTGGCGCCCGGCATCCTGGCCTGGGGGCTGATGACCGGAGTGGCCATGGTCAAGTCCGGCATGGGTGTCACCGAAGGTGTGTTGATGGCGCTGCTGGTTTTTGCCGGCAGCTCGCAGTTGGCGGCTGTGCCTTTGTTATTGGCTGGCGCACCCATGTGGGTCATTCTGGCAACGGGCTTTTGCGTCAACCTGCGGTTCGTCGTATTCAGCCTGCACTTGCGGACCTACCTGTCGCACCTGCCGCGCTGGCAGCGCATCGGGCACGGCTACTTCACGGCGGATATGAGTTACGTATTGTTTACCAGTCGCTTCGAGCGGCCGGCGGAGGA
>JANNDB010000113.1:0-1585 GCA_031387285.1 Betaproteobacteria bacterium
CCAGTGCGATCACGCAACGCGCGCAATGACTGCGCCAGCGCCAGCGGATCAAAGGTCCATGGCGCGCCACGCCGTGCCAGCAGGGAAGGTCCGTTGGGTCGCGCCGCAAGCACCGCGCGGGGCAAATGAAAACCATCCATACCCAGCGCCAGCATGACGGGTGCGCCCGCCATGCGATTGACCTGTTCGGCCAGTCGCGCAGCCAGCGTGGATTTGCCTGAACCGGGTAGTCCTGCCAGGCCGATCAGCAGGCGCTCACGCGTTGGCAATTGCGCCAGTCGCGCCAATAGATACTGGGCAGGCTCTGCCAGCAGCGCCGGCCCGGCGGCGCGCTCGGCATGCGCCTGGGGGACACCCAGATGGGCTTTGGCAGCCGCCCGTGCCAATTCGACCTGGCGCTGACGCTCGGTAAAGCCTTCTTTCTGATGTGGTGTGGTCAACGCGTGGCAGGCCGCACAGCTGACCCCCTCCTGGTACAACGGCGACTCTTTTTCGCGCTCGCCTAGCGGTCGGCCGCACGAGCGGCACAGCGTGAGCCCGCCGGGTTGCACGCCATGGCCGACCGACACCCGCTCGTCGAAGACAAAACACTCACCCTGCCAGCGGCTCTGCGCGGGCGGGATCGTCTCCAGATACTTGAGGATGCCGCCGCGCAGGTGGTAGACCTGCTCAAACCCGCGCATGCGCATCAGGGCGGTCGACTTTTCACACCGGATGCCGCCGGTACAGAACATGGCGACCTTGGGCTTGCGGCCATTTTTCGCGGCCAGTGCGCCACCACCGACGGACTGGGCGTCCACCCAGGCCGGCAACTCGGAAAAGCTGCGGGTGCGCGGATCCAGGGCCCCGTTGAAACTGCCGATCGCTACTTCGTAGGCGTTGCGCGTATCGACCAGCACCACATCCGGATCGTCCAGCAGGCGGTTCCAGTCCTGCGGCTCCACGTATTCACCGGCCATGGCTGTCGGGCTCACGCCGGGAACCTGCAGGGAGACAATCTCTGCCTTCAGACGCACCTTGAGCCGCAAAAAGGGCGGTTCGTCCGACCAGGACTGCTTGTCCTCCAGATCAGCCAGCCGGGGATCGGCACGCAACCATGCCAGCACGGCGGCGACGCCGGCTGGCGGCCCGGCGATCGTTCCGTTGATGCCTTCGCTCGCCAGCAGCAGCGTGCCACGTACACCATTGCGGTCGCAAACGCCATGCAGGGGATCGCGCAACTGCGCGTAATCGGGCAATTGGACAAACTTGTAAAGTGCCGAGGTCAGGTAGCGCGGCATGGAACGGTCCAAGGCGCTGCCGCCCGCTTCGCTCGGGTCATAGCGGCTCCACTTGCAGCACATCGGGTGCACGCAACCAACTGGCAAACTCGTCGGCCAGTTGGGCGCTGGCACTGGCTGCAGCACTCCAGGCTTTGACACGGCTGGCCAGGTCGTTGCCGTAGCGAACGAAGTCGGTACGGTCGGGCAACTTGCCGTTCGGCAGTGACCGTACCCAGTCGGGGTCGGGCGCCAACACGATGGTGGTATCCAGGAACCGGGTCGGCTTGTGGCGCCAGCGCAGGCCCTTGTCGAGCCAACCCGGC
>JANNDB010000193.1:0-6796 GCA_031387285.1 Betaproteobacteria bacterium
TGCAGTTTCTGGTGCTGTCCACGGCAGCAACCCATGCCGGACTGATCCAGAACGCGGGCAACATCGCGTTGCTGCAGCGTATTGGCGAGTCGGGGCAGGTTGACCGCCAGCTTGCCTTCGCGGCGGCAGACGCTTACCGGGAGTTGCGGCGCGTGCAACACCATGCGCGCCTGAATGAAGCCCCCACGCAGGTACCGGCAGGACCGCTGGATGCGCACCGTGTGGCAATCCTGGCGCTCTGGGCTGCCGTGTTTGGTGCGCGCTGAGCGGGCGTCGCGCGCCAGACGCCTGGAAAAGCGCGAAAAGAAGGGCTATTTGGCGGTGAAACAGTTCTTCGCAACCGTGGAACCGAAGTAAGCTTGTATCGCCATCCTGGCCGGGGCTGCAGCACCCGGCCGTACACCCATGAATCTGGTCCAGATCACGCTTGACGCCATCGCCATAGGCAATCCGTTGCCGTATTCATTGCGGGACGAGACCGGCGTATTGCTGGCGCGCAAGGGTTTCGTGATCGGATCGCGCGCGGATCTGGAGGACCTGCGCGGTCGCGGCTCGGGGTTTTTTGTGGATGTGTCGGAAAGCGAGCGGCACCAGAAGGCCTTTGTGGGAAAGCTGTTTGACTTGGTCGCCGACGACCGCCCGCTGGGCAAGATTGCGACCGCGAACCTGACGACACGTGACCTGAACCAGTCGCGCGCGATACCCTCGGATGACGATCCCACATGGCCCGATCTGCAGCTGCAGGGCAACCGCGTATTGCGCGAGCTGCAAACCGAACACTTTGCCGGCGAGCTTGATCGCCTGTACCGACGGCTGGAGCGCAAGACCCATGGCAACCCGGACAGTGCATTGTTTGCGTTGTTTCACCTTGCCGGCACGGAGATATCGCTGTACAGCGCGACCCACGCGATGCTGGTGAGTGTCATGTGCGCCCTCGCTGCGCGGGAAGTATTGCGCTGGCCGGAAGAACAGCAAACCGTCCTGTGCAAGGCGGCGTTGACAATGAATCTGGGCATGACCTCGTTGCAGGACAAGCTCGCCGCACAGCGCGAGGCGCCGACCCGCGAGCAACGCGAATTGATCACGCTGCATCCTGAGAAGTCGGTTGCGATGCTGCGCCAGGTAGGACTTGTGGATGAAACCTGGCTGGAGGCGGTGCGGGATCACCATCGCAGCGGTCCCGGCCCACTGCGTGACCGGACGACGGGCCAGGCGATGGCCCGGTTGATTCAGCGCGCCGACGCTTTTGCCGCCCGCCTGTCGCCGCGTTCGTCGCGCGGTCCTGCGGCCGCGATGACCGCGATGCATGCGTGTTATTACGACGAAAACCGGCAGATTGACGAAGCGGGCGCGGCGCTGATCAAGGCGGTCGGGGTCTATTCGCCCGGCTCCCTGGTGCGCATGGCGAGCCAGGAAATTGGCATTGTGGTGCGGCGCGGAGCCAACACAACCACGCCGCGGGTTGCCGTGCTGGTCAACCGCGATGGCATGGCCACTGGCGAAACCGTGTTGCGCGACACGAGCCAGCGCGAATGGCGCATCGAAGCCAGTGTGCCCCGGCACGACTTCAAGGTGAAAATCAATCTGGAACGGATGCTCGCCCTGACCGGAGGCCCGCCATCAGACCGTTTTGGGTAATGCCGTGCCAGCCAGTGACGCCGCCAGCTCGCGCGCGAGTTCCTTGCGGTATTTGTTGAGATCCTGAACGGTGCCAAAACTGCGCTCCAGCAAGAGGCCCATGTTATGCAGGATGCGCTCAACCACCCGGGACTCCCAGGTTGCGTCGAACTTGATCTGGTGATCGAGCCAATGCTCCAGCCACTGCGGGTTGGGCATGCGGCTTTGCACGGTGTCGCGCGGGAACAGCGCTTTGTTCACGTGCAGGTTGGTCGGATGCAAGGCCTGGGCCGTGCGTCGCGCGCTCGCCATCAGCACCCCGACCTTGGCAAACGCCGTTTTCGCTTCCAGCCCGAACCTCGCGATCGCCACTTTCATGTACTTCAGGTACGCGCCCCCATGGCGCGCCTCGTCCTGACTGAGCCGGTTGTAAATGTGCTTGATGACCGGCTCGGAATGCCATTGGCTGGCGCGCCGATACCAGTGGTTGAGGCGGATCTCGCCGCAAAAATGCAGCATCAGGGTTTCCAGCGCGGGGGCCGGATCGAACTCGAAGCGCACAGCGTGCAATTCGTCCTCGGTCGGATGCAGCTCTGGCCAGAAGCGGCGCAGGTACTCCATCAGGACCAGGGAGTGCTTCTGTTCCTCAAAGAACCAGATCGACATGAAGGCGGAAAAATCACTGTCATGCCGGTTGTCGCGCAGGAACATCTCGGTGGCCGGCAATGCCGCCCACTCTGTAATGGCATTGAGTTTGATGGTTTGCGCCTGTTCAGGCGTCAACTTGGAGCGATCGAAGTCCTGCCAGGGAATGTCACGCGCCATGTCCCAGCGTACAGCCTCCAGTTGCTTGAACAGTTGCGGATACAGCATGTGTGCCTTTGCTACAGCCCTTGCGCCAGTGGATTCTATTGCCGCGATCCGCGCGACACCTCCAGAGAAAAATACCAATCAGTCACAAAAAGACTGTTTCGTATAGAATTATCCCATGTCTACCATTTCCATGCCAAGCTTTGAGCCAAATAACCCTGCCGCCGAACGCTTGCGCGTCGGCGTCTCCAACCGGGACGCCAGGTGAGAGTTGCCATCATCGGCTCAGGCGTTGCGGGTCTGGCGGCAGCCCATCGCCTGCGCGGCCACGCGCAACCGACGCTCTTTGAGGCGAACGACTACTTTGGCGGACATGCCCATACGGTGGACGTGACCTTGCCCGGGCGTGACGGGCCGGTCACCCACGGCGTTGACACGGGTTTTCTGGTGTTCAACGAGCGCACCTACCCGCGGCTCATCGCGCTGCTCGACGAGCTTGGCGTGCCAAGCGCACCCTCCGAAATGTCGTTCTCTGTGCAAGCCGCACAAGTCCGGGGGGAAGCACCCATCGAGTGGAGTGGCACCAGCCTCGCCAGCGTTTTCGCGCAACGCCGCAACCTGCTGCGCCCGGTCTTCTGGGGCATGCTGCGCGACATCCTTCGCTTCAACGCGCTTGTTACCCGTATCGCACGCGCCCAGCAGGAGCGCGCGCTGAGCCAGCCACTCGGCGAATTCCTGTTGCAGCAACGCTTCGGAAAGGCATTTTGCGAGTGGTACTTCCTGCCCATGATGGCCTGCATCTGGAGTTGCCCGACGCGCCAGATGCTGCAGTTCCCGGTCGCCACGATGATCCGCTTTTGCCACAACCACGGACTGCTGCAAATCAGCGACCGGCCGCAATGGCACACCGTACGCGGCGGTGCGCGCAACTACGTGCAGCGCATCGTTGACGGAATTGAAGACAAGCGGCTTGCCACGCCGGTGCGCCGTATCGAGCGGCGGGATGGTGGCGTGCTGCTGTCTACCGACCAGGGCACCGAGTATTTCGACAGCGCAATCGTGGCAGTTCATTCAGACCAGGCACTTCGGTTGCTGCAGGACCCGAGCGCGCAAGAGCGCGCCACACTGGGCGCGATCCAGTACCACGCCAACCGCGCGGTGCTGCACACCGACAGCGCCGTCCTGCCTGCTCGCCAGTCTGCATGGGCGGCCTGGAATTACGAACGGGCGCAGCCCCGGCCCGGAGCCGACGGTCAGGACGACGCACATGTCTGCCTGCACTATTTGCTCAACCGGCTGCAGCCCCTGCCATGGGTGCAACCGGTGCTGGTGTCACTCAATCCCTTGCGCCCCATCCAGCCCCGGCACATTCTGGGCGAATTTCAATATGCGCACCCCGTATTCGACCTGAAAGCGATACGGGCGCAGGGCCAGCTGGCCAGGCTGCAGGGATACAGCGGCACCTACTTTTGTGGTGCGTGGACTGGTTATGGTTTCCATGAGGACGGCCTGAAATCGGGTGAGGCTGCCGCGCGCGAGGTGCTCGCAGGCAGCCAACTGCGGACAAGGCAGGCCGCATGACAGCCGCCACGCCGGCCACCGGTACGCCGTCGCTGCACGGCGATTGGTCGGACGCTGCCGGCAACACGGCTTTGCCGATGCTGGGTTTTGGAACAGTCCGTCACAGGCGGCTGCATCCGCGCGTACATGCCTTCCGTTATCCAACCTACTTTCTGATGCTGCCCCTGCGCAGCATGTCGCGCCCCGGCAGCCACGCGGCCGATTCGCCGCTGGCCTGGAACCGTCGCAGCGCGCTGAGCTTTTACGACGTCGACCACGGTGACGGGCGCCCGCCACAGTCAGGTGGCGCACTGGCCTGGCTTGACGAGACCCTGCGCCGTGAGGGCATCCATGACGCCACCGGCGAAACCTGGCTGCACTGTTATCCGCGCGTCTTCGGTTTCGCGTTCAAGCCGGTAAGTTTCTGGTATTGCCACCGGGCCCGCGAGGACCAGAACGGGGCGCTGCGTGCCATCCTGGTCGAGGTCAACAACACCTTCGGCGAACGCCACTGTTATCTGCTGGATACGCCCTCCCTGGGTGGCGCGCTGCACGCGGCCAAGGTGTTTCATGTTTCGCCGTTCCTGGAGCCGTCGGGCAGTTACCAGTTCCGTTTCCTGCACGCGCGGCGTGACGGCGCGGCGCACATCGTTGCCTGCGTCGACTACGCCTGCGACGGCCGTCCGACGCTGCAGACCAGCGTCGGCGGACGCCTTGAGCCGCTGACTCCGCGCTCGATTCGCCGCGCATTGACGCACTATCCGCTGATGACGCTGGCTGTCGTGCTGCGCATTCACTGGCAAGCCTTGCGCCTGTGGCTCAAGGGGGTTGCCTGGCGCAGCAAACCGGCAGCACCGCAGCACACGGTCACGCGCTGAGGCACGACCATCGCATCGTTTTCCTGGACAAGGACATGAATTCAACTACGCTTTCCTCTATTTCGGCGCTGCAGACCGCACCCGCTGCTGCCCGTTCCGCGCTGCGCCTCCTTGCGCGCCTGCGCCATGGCCACCTGACCGTGCAGTTGCCGGATGGGAGCGTGCAGGCATTCGGCGACACCGCACCGGGCCACGATCCCCGGCGGCTTTCAGCAAGTATCACGTTGCGCAACTGGAATCCATGCGCCGCCGCACTGCGCTCCGGTGACGTCGGGTTTGCCGAGAGTTACATCGCCGGTGACTGGAGCACGCCCAATCTGACCGAATTGCTCAAACTGTTCATTGCCAACCGCGCCGAAGTCGAAGCCGTCATTTATGGCAACTGGGCCGGCAGGGCGCTTTTGCGCGTGCGCCACTGGCTCAATCGCAACACGCGCGCCAACAGCCGCAAGAACATTCACGCGCACTACGACCTGGGCAATGACTTCTACCGCCTCTGGCTCGACGAGAGCATGAACTACTCGTCGGCGTGGTTCAACGGTAACCTGGCCGGGCCCATGCCCGCTGCGCAGGACGCCAAGGTACGCCGTGCGCTGGAAATGACCCGCGTACAGCCAGGCCAGCGCATTCTGGAGATAGGCTGCGGCTGGGGCGCGCTGGCCGAGATGGCGGTGACCGAGTTCGGTGCCAACGTTACCGGAGTCACCCTGAGCACCGAACAACTGGCGTTCGCGCGCCAGCGCATGGTTGACGCCACGGCCGGCAGCGAAGCGGCCGCGACAGCCGACTTGCGCCTGCAGGACTACCGCGACATCAACGATGGGCCGTACGACGCCGTGTGCTCGATCGAAATGGTCGAAGCGGTGGGTCAGGCCTATTGGCCGACCTACTTCAGCAGCGTCAGCCGGCTGCTCAAGCCCGGCGGGCGGGCCTGCATCCAGAGCATCGTCATCGACGACTCCTTGTTCGACCGCTACATTCACTCGACCGATTTCATACAGCAGTACATCTTCCCGGGCGGCTGCCTGCCCAGCAGCGAGCGCTTGCGCGAAGCCGCCGCCCGGGCCGGCCTGAAGGTGGTGGACACCCTGCATTTCGGTACGGACTACGCCGAAACCCTGCGCCGCTGGCGGCACGACTTTCTGCACCAGGATGCCCAGGTGCGCGGCTTGGGTTTCGACACCCGCTTCATGCGCATTTGGGAGTTCTACCTGGCGTACTGCGAAGCCGCGTTCGCCAGTGGCAACACCGACGTCATGCAGTTCACACTGCGCCGGCCGGCCTGATGCGGCCCACCACGGTCAACCGCCGCAGTGCCGCCTTGGCCCTGCTGATGGCCGCCTTGTGGCGGCCCGCCGCCGCCCAGGCGCCGAGCCCGCCCATCGAGGTGGCGGGCGCCCTGCCCGAAGCGCGCTGGCGTGGCACGGCCGCGATGCGTTTTTTCGGCCTGCACATCTACGACGTGCGCCTGTGGAGTGCCGCGCCGTTGGCCGGTGACGGCGCCGCGCAGTCGCTGGCCCTGGAACTGGTCTACGCGCGTGGCCTGGTCGGCGAGCAGATTGCCAGCCGTTCGATCAAGGAGATGAAGCGCATCGGCCCATTCAGCGAGTCGCAATCGGCGCGCTGGCTGGCGGCGATGACCCAGCTCTTTCCCGACGTGAAGGCGGGCGACCGCCTCACCGGCGTGCAAATGCCTGGCGTGGGCACCCGCTTCTTCTTCAACGGCAGCTTGCGGGGGGAGGTGGCCGACGCCGACTTCACGCGGCTGTTCTTCGGCATCTGGTTGTCCCCCAAGACGTCCGAGCCCCGGCTGCGCGAGCAATTGCTGGCTGGCGCGCCCTGACCCCACTGTTCACGAAAGCGCGTCACCATGGCCTTCACCACCCCTTTGCCGTCACGCCGCCTGGTCGGCGCGCTCGCCCTGGCACTGG
>JANNDB010000200.1:0-10017 GCA_031387285.1 Betaproteobacteria bacterium
CCAGTCCAGTGTGTAGGCCAGCGGTGCCACGAAACTCAAGGCTTCAGCCTTGCCGGAGTTTGTGGCAAGAAATGCCTCCTGCAAGCTTTCAGGATGTTCAGCAAGGTGCCCAAAATGGCCACTAAGCCACCACATGGCAACCACCACGCCGCCAATGCCCAGGCCAGCGAGCAGGTTGTCGACATTCATGAAATCCTTGCCCATGGCCGCCCATGCCAACAGACCGCCGCCCAGAACCAGGCCGCATGCCAGCGCCGCCGCCGGGCTTGTGAGGCCGAACGATGCGCTCGCCCATTGCGCCAGTGAGGTGCCTGAGGCCATGTCGATACCGACTTTATCGACCGTTGCAACCCGTAGCACCGCCGTGATGCCCTTCAATGTCGCAAATGCAGCCAGGCCCATCACAATAAAGACGATCATGGATTTGAGGCTTCCGCCACCAATGCGCACCAGGGTCTTGCTGCCGCAACCGGATGCCAAAACCATGCCAAAACCAAACAGCCCCCCCCCTACAGCGGCAGAGAGCCAGATCCAGCGGTTCGACGTGTAAAGAGTTTTGCTAGGGTCAATCTGCCCACTGTAGGCCAGAACGCCAAAGCCGACCATGGCGACACCCACGGCGAGCCCCCACTGCCGCATGCGCGTCCAGTCACCCATGTTGACGATGTCGCTCACGGCACCCATGGTGCAAAAATGAGTGCGCTGGGCAATGACGCCAAACACCATGGAGAGGAAAAATCCGCCCCACAGCACCTGGCTGGTGAGGGATGACAGTTCAGAGGCTTGCATCACCCGATTTTACGGGCACCCTAAAGCGCCGCTACCGGAGCCGCTATTTGGGCCGCTATTTAAGTCGGGTGAGGCGGTCTTTGGCGGCGGCGGCGGCCTCTGATTGCGGATAGGCCTTGATCAAGTCTTCCAGCGTCTTGCGGGCGCTCTTGGTGTCTTTGAGTTCAACCTGACAATTGGCAATGGACAGCAAGGCCTCGGGCGCACGCACGTGGTCAGGCGCCAGACTGAGCAGGGAGCGGAAATTGGTGACCGCCTCTTTGTAGTCCCGTGTAGCGTACTGGGCGTTTCCAAGCCAGAACAAGGCAGGTGCGGCATATCCGCTTTGCGGGTAGCGCCTCAGGAAGTCCACGAAACCGGTTTGAGAGGCCGCAAAGTCGCCTTTGCGAAAGACGGCCAGCGCAGCGTCAAACTCGCGCTTCTCGGCGGGTTCCGCCATGAACTCCACGCCATCGGCAGACACCTTGGTCGGCTCGAATTTGCGAATCCGTTGCTCCATGAGCAGGGCTGCGTCTTTTTGCTGGCGCTGGATGTCTGCCAGGTCACGCACCAGTTGTTCATTTTGGCCCCTGAGCCGGGCCACATCGGCACGTACCGCCTCAATCTGGTTTTGCAGATCAAGCAGGCTGCGCCTGAGCTGGGCGTTTTCTTCGCTGGCACGCCGCGCCTGCTCCGTCACTTTCTGGTCTGCGTCCTGGCGCACCGTTTCCACACGCTGGCGAAGGTCAAGAATGGCTTTGCGAGCCTCTTCATCGTCAAACAGGCCCGCACTGGCGGGACCCACGCACAGTAACGCGACAAGAAAACCTGACGCAACGCGCGCCGGTTTCATTGAATAAGAACCACCGTAACTCATCGGTAAGCGATCTCGGCGCGGCGGTTCTTGGCAAAGGCAGCCTCATCAGCACCTTGCGCCGCAGGTTTTTCCTTGCCAAAGCTCACAGCTTCGACCTGGGCATCATTGACACCCAGCAGCCCAAGCGCGCGTTTGACGGCCTCGGCCCGCTTTTGCCCCAACGCCAGGTTGTATTCGCGCCCGCCCCGGTCGTCGGTGTGCCCTTCGATGGACACTTTGCGGTTCCTGTCGGCCTTGAGAAAACGCGCATGGTTCTCGATCACGTCCTGGAATTCGGGCCTGATCACGAAGCTGTCGTAATCGAAGTACACGATGCGCGGACCGTTCGGTGCCGCCGCCGCCGTGGTCGCACCACCGATCGCCACCGGTGCAATCGCGCTTTGCGTGATGCCCGGGTTGCCGCTGTTGCTGCCCGGCGTGGTACCGGCTGCACCGCCTGGCGTGGTGGCCGCCTGCCCGGCAACCGCCGTGCCGCTGCGGTCTTCCACCGCCACATCGTCCAGTTTGACCGACGAGCCGCAACCGGCCATCAAGGCCGCAAGCGCCACCACCAGCAGGAATCGGTTCATCGTTTACTCCTCGTCCTTGTCAAATCACTGTTTCTGGAACGGGCCCCAATCGGGCTCCCGGATGTCGCCACTCTGGCCGGCCAGGCGCGCCTTGAGTTTGCCGTCCAGCGTGGTCGTCAGCAGCGCTTCCCGGCCCTGGACCTGGGTGGCATAAATAATCAGCCTGCTGTTCGGCGAAAAGCTCGGGCTTTCGTCTCCGCTGGTGTCCGTGATGGCATTGACGCTACCCGTCGCGAGTTCCATCACATGCAGCTTGAAAGCACCATTCACACGGGAAATGTAGGCCAGCCACCGACCGTCACCGCTGAGTGCCGGCGAAATGTTGTAACTCCCCGTAAAGGTGACGCGTTCGGCGTTGCCGCCAGCCGACGGCATGCGGTAAATCTGCGGCGTGCCGCCGCGGTCACTCACGAAATACAGGCTGCGCCCGTCGGCCGAAAAGACCGGTTCGGTATCGATGCTCGCCGATTGCGCAAGCCGCCGGGGTTCGCCACCCGCGGCATCGATGCTGTAGAGCTGCGAGCCGCCGTCGCGGCTGAGCGTGACAGCCAGCGTGCGCCCGTCCGGCGCCCAGGCTGGCGCGCTGTTGGAGCCGCGGAAATTGGCCAGCAATCGGCGTTTGCCGCTGGCCACATCGTGTGCGTAGATGACCGGCTTGCGCGCCTCGAATGACACATAGGCAAGCTGCTGCCCATTGGGTGACCAGACCGGCGAGATGATGGGCTCCGGGCTGGCCAGGGCGGACTGCGCGTTCTCGCCGTCCGCGTCGGCCACCCACAGGCTGTAGCGTTGACCGGCCTTGGTCACGTAGGTGATGCGTGTGGAGAAGATGCCTTTGTCACCCGTCAGCTTTTCAAAGATGCTGTCGGCGATACGGTGCGCCGCCTGGCGCAGGTCACCCACGGTCACGCCATAACTCTGGCCACCCAGGTCCTGTGCGCGCGCCACGTCCCACAGACGGAATCGCACGTCGTAGCGACCATCTGCCAGACGCGAAACGCTGCCGGCCACCAGATAGTCGGCCGCCTTGGCGCGCCATGCTGCAAGGTCCGGGCGCGCCAGTTCGTCCATCGCCGTTGCGGCCGCTTCAACGGCACGAAACTGGCCGCTGCGCTCCAGGTCGGCCTGCACGATGGCAGCGATCTTTTGCGGGGCGACGTCGTCGCCGCGAAACGGCAGCACAGCGATGGGCCATTGCGTCGTGCCGACACCGGAGATGTCGACACGAAACTGGGCCATTGCCGGCGCGGCCACCAGCACAAGGCAAAGTGCCAGGAACATTCGCCCAACGGCGAGCGGGAAATGAACGGTGCGGAACATCATGGGCAGAGGCGGATCCTGTCGGAGCAGCCCTGATAATAAGCTGCGAAGACCCATCCAACATGTCCAGCCCCCTGACTTCCCCTGCGCTGGCGGCCAATTTGTTCAAGCGTCTGGCCCGCTTATGGCCTTACTTCGCGCGACCGCTGTGGGTCTGGGCCGTTGCCGCCACCGCCACCTTGCTGCTGGCGCTATCCGAGCCCTTGATACCCGCGCTGCTGCAGCCCCTGCTGGACCGCGGCTTCCAGAAAGGTTCGCTGCCCCTGTGGGCAGTTCCGGTGTCCCTGGTGGGCCTGTTCGCGCTGCGCGGCATCTGCAGTTTTCTGGCCCAGGTTGCCATGACACGCATCACCAGCAATGGGCTCATGGGGCTTCGCCAGGCCATGTTCGGGCGGCTGCTGGATGCGCGGCTGACGCTGTTCGCCGGCCAGACTTCCAGTGCGCTGGCCAACACCGTGGTGTACGAGGTGCAGACCGGCGCCACGCTGCTCGTCGGCGCGCTCGTCACCTTCACGCGCAACGGGCTCACCCTGCTGGCACTGGTGGCGTACCTGATGTTTCTCAACTGGAAGCTCACCCTGATCGTCGTGCTGCTGTTCCCCGCCGTTGCCTGGGTGATGCGCAAGCTCTCCAGCCGCCTGTACCAGGTAACACGCAACAGCCAGCAGGCGACTGATAGCCTGGCCTATGTGGTGGAAGAAAACGTGCTGGCGCACCGCGACATCCGCCTGCACGCTGCGCAGGCCTCGCAGGCGCAACGCTTCCTGCGCCTGAGCGACGCATTGCGCCGCCTCTCCATGAAGTCGACCGCGGCATCTGCCGCCATGACACCGATCACCCAGATCCTGGCCTCCATTGCCTTGTCAGCCGTCATCACCGTGGCGCTGGTCCAGAGTGCCGACAAGACCACCTCGGTGGGTGGCTTCGTGGCCTTTGTCACCGCCATGCTGATGCTGATCGCACCACTCAAACACCTCACCGAAGTCGCCAACCCGATCACACGCGGCCTTGCCGCCATGGAGCGGGGGCTGGACATGATTGCCAGCACCGAGCAGGAGTCCGGCGGTTCGTTTAGCTGCGCGCGCGCGCAGGGTGACATCCGATTCGAGGACGCCTGCGTGACCTATGGCGACGCCAACGTCGCCGCGCTGGACCACTTTTCACTGGCCGCGCGCCCGGGAGAAACAGTTGCCCTGGTGGGGGCGTCGGGCGCGGGCAAGACCACGCTGGTGAGCCTTCTGCCCCGTTTTGCAGAAACCAGCGCCGGCACCGTCTACCTCGACGGCCATCCCGTCACCGACTGGAACCTGGCCTCGCTGCGCGCGCAGTTTGCCGTTGTCAGCCAGCACGTGCTGATGCTCAACGACAGCGTGGCAGCCAATGTTGCGCTGGGCCAGCCGGTGGATCGCGCGCGGGTCCAGTCCTGCCTGGAGGCAGCCAACCTGCAGGCACTGGTCAAAGATCTGCCCCAAGGCATGGATACCCTGGTGGGACACAACGCCATGCAACTCTCCGGAGGCCAGCGCCAGCGGCTGGCGATTGCACGCGCCCTGTACAAGGACGCCCCGGTGCTGATCCTGGACGAAGCCACCTCGGCGCTGGACGCGGAGTCCGAACGCGCCGTGCAGGACGCGCTGCAGCGGCTGATGCACAAACGCACCACCCTGGTCATCGCGCACCGCCTGTCCACCGTGCAGCACGCCGACCGCATCGTGGTGCTCGACGGTGGGCGCATGGTGGAGACGGGCCGCCACGCGGATTTGCTGGCCGCGGGCGGTACCTATGCCCGGCTGTACGGCATGGGGTTTGTGGATGATGATTCGGCAAAGCCACCGAGCCGTGTCGCGCCTGCGTCCTGAACGCCATGCCGCGACAACCCAGGCGCCGGTACAGCGGTAGGGCGTTCGTATACTGGTCACCGTCAGCGCCGGCTGTGCACAGCCACTACAAGAATCATGAAATCGAAATCTCCCGCCACCCCTGCGCCTGCCCGCACATCCCCTGTCAAATTGGAGGAAGTCGCCCGGGAAGCGGGTGTGTCGTCGGCAACGGTCTCGCGCATTCTCAATGGATCGGCAGTCGTCAGCGCCGTCAAGACGAGCGCCGTCGAAAGCGCCATTCAGAAGCTCGGTTTTACACCGGACCCCGTGGCACGCGGCCTGGCTGGCGGCCGCTCGATGAGCATAGGCGTGATCACGCAGGCCATCGACAGCCCGTTTTATGGGGCGGCACTGCGCGGCATTGAAGATCGCCTTGACCCGCTCGGATACTGTCCGCTCTTTATCAGCGGTCATTGGGATGCGGCTGTTGAGAGCCGCGGCATCGCCTTGCTCAAGGCGCGCAGGGTCGACGGCATCATCGTATTGACAGGGCGCCTGACCGACCAGGTTCTGAAGTCGTGCGCGCGAACGATTCCGGTGGTGGTCACTGGACGTACGCTGCGTGCGCCGGGCCTGTATTCGCTGAATTTCGACAACTTCGAAGGAGGCCGGCGGGCAACCCAGCACTTGCTGGACCTCGGCCATCGCGACATCGCGTTCATCGCTGGGGATGGCCAGCATCCGGATGCAAATGAGCGACTGCGGGGCCACCTGCAGGCGCTGAAATCCGCCGGCGTGCCGGCGCGCGCGGCCTTGATCGTCCCGGGTGATTACAACGAACTCAGCGGCGCGCTTGCCGTTGACAAGTTGCTGACCGCCGGCACCCGGTTTACTGCGATTTTTGCGGCGAATGACCAAATGGCGCTTGGTGCCATGCTGGCGCTGCAACGGCGCGCTGTGCGCGTCCCGGACGACGTGTCGGTTGTGGGCTTTGACGATCTTCCCAATTCGCCGTATTCGATTCCGCCACTGAGCACCATCCACCAGCCTGCCTATGAACTGGGTGAGTTGGCTGCCGCGTCTGTGCTGCAGTTGATTGGAGGCGTCGCGCCAGAGGCGACCTTGGCACCACCGCGGTTTGTGGCGCGCGAGTCGACCCGGCGCCTGAAGCGGTAGCAGCTAGCCGGCTTTGCGGGCTCGCAGCGTCCCGTCAGCCGCCGCCCCGGGATTTCCCTAGGTTCCTTGTGACAGCCGGCGCCTATAATTTATGAAAGCGCTTTCAAACAGAACCACGCTCCATGCTGCACCACACCTCGAGGAATGGGCATCCTGGAAGGTCGTGGCCAATGGAGTTCCCCGTGAGCGACGCTTTCCGGCCCAACAGCACGTCTTGCAAACGCCTTGCGGCTCTCCTGCTTAGCCTTGCCGCCTGCGCAGCGCAGGCGCAGCAGGTGCTGACCGTCGCCGCGTTTCCGGCGGTGGACGAAATCGTGCGTGCTGCGATTCCCGAGTGGAAGAAGCGGCACCCGACAGTCGATCTCAAAGTGGTGAGCCGCCAGTTCAGCGACCACCACACAGCCATGACGACGGCGCTTTCCACCTCGTTCTACCTGCCCGACGTGATGGCACTCGAGGTGGGCTATGTCGGACGGTTCTCGCAGGGAGGCGGCCTGGAGGATCTGGCCAAGCCTCCCTATGACGCGAACCGCTTCAAGGACAAGTTCGTTCCCTACGCGTTTCGACAGGGCACCAGCCGTGACGGCCGCGTTGTTGCCCTGCCGACCGACATCGGTCCCGGCACCCTGCTCTACCGGTCCGACCTGCTCGCCAAAGCCGGTGTCAGCGAAGCGGAACTGACCGGATCATGGGAAGGGTACGTGGCGAGCGGCGCGAAGATCAAGGCCGCGACCGGGGCCTACCTGCTTGCGCACGCGCGCGACATGAAGGACATACTGATTCGCACGGGCGTCAAGCCGGGAGAAGGCCTCTATTTCGACGACAAGTCCAATGTGCTCGTGGATTCCCCCCGTTTTGTGCGGGCCTTCGAGCTGGCGCGCAAGATTCGCCAGCATAAACTCGACGCCAGGGTGTCGGCGTGGTCGAACGAATGGTCGGAGGGCTTCAAGCGCGGCACCATCTCCACGCAGATGACCGGCGCATGGCTTGCCGGCCATCTCAACAACTGGCTGGCGCCGAACACCCGCGGGAAGTGGCTTGCGGCCCAGCTGCCGGAGGGAGCCTTCATCGCCTATGGCGGTACATTTTTTGCCATTGCGCGAGGGGCGCCCGCAGCGCACAAGCCACTGGCCTGGGAATTCATTCAGATGATGACACTCGAGCGCGGCCAGCAGCTTGCCGCCTTCAAGTCGCAGGATGCCTTCCCTGCCCTGCTGGAAACCTACGACGACGCATTCTTTGAACAACCCATCGCCTTTTTCGCGGGCCAGAAGGCGCGCCTTGGCTGGCGCAGCGCCGCAGCACAAATCGCCGCAGTCGCGGTACACAAGCAGGATGCGTTTGCCGACGAAGTGATCGACACCGAGCTCGACAAGGTGCTCGACCGGGGCAAGGACATCGCAACGGCGCTCGCCGATGCCAAGCGCCTCCTGCAGCAGCGTGCACATCGCTGAACGCCCCCACTGACCGAAGCACTGGCCCCACTCGCCGGACTCCCCATGAAGCCACGTTCCGTATTGCGACTGTCGCCACGCTGGGCCCCCTATGTTTTCCTGAGTCCGTTCGTCCTCCTGTTCGGCGTGTTTGGCCTGTTCCCCCTGCTCTTCTCGCTGTACCTGGCATTCCAGAGCTGGGAACCCACCAGCGGACTGGGCGCCATGGCCTTTGTGGGGCTCGACAACTACGCCTTCGCACTGCGCGACGAATGGTTCTGGAAGTCGCTGCAAAACACGGCCTGGCTGGCACTGGCTTCCGGAGTGCCGCAACACCTGGTTGCGATTCCCCTAGCCTATTTCATCCATTCGTCCTTCAAGGGCATGCGCAACGCCGTGGTCGGTGCGTACTTCATGCCCTACATCACGTCGACAGTGGCCATTGCCATCCTGTTCAGTTCGTTGTTCTCGACCGACTACGGCCTCGTCAATCTGGGCCTGCAGGGATTGTCGCAGTTGCCCGGTATCGGCTGGCTGTTCCCGGCCAATCCGGTCGACTGGCTCAATGACCCCGCCAACATCAAGCCGGCGATCTCGATGATCGTCTTCTGGCGCTACGTGGGTTTCAACGTGGTGCTCTATCTTGCGGCGCTGCAAACCATCCCAGGTGACATCTATGAAGCCGCAACGATGGACGGGGCCGGCCGCCTGCAGCAATTCTGGTTCATTACCCTGCCCAGCCTCAAACCCATGATCTTCTTTGGCGTCACCCTCAGCGTCATCGGTGGCCTGCAGCTTTTCGAAGAGCCGTTCATCCTCACCGGTGGGCGTGGTGGCTCGGACCAGGCCGGCATGACAACGGCGATCTACCTGTACCGGATGGCCTTCGACTTCAATGACTTCGGCGCCGCAAGCGCCATGTCGTGGCTGCTGTTCATCATCGTGGCTGTACTGACCTGGCTTACGAACCGCGCCTTTGCGCCGCGCGGCCCGTCGGCCTGAACCCGGAGCCCCAGGCCATGCAGACTCAATCCGGGCGACTGGCACCATGGGCCGCTTACTGTGTCGTGGGGATCGGCGCGCTCATCATGCTGGCGCCGTTCTACTTCATGTTCGTTTTTGCCACCCACTCGCGCACCGAGATCTTCAGCCTGCCGCCCCCGATGTTCTTTGGCGACGACTTCCTGAACAACCTGAAGATCCTCACCGATCGAATGCCCTTCTGGCGCAATCTGGGCTGGAGCCTGTATGTCGCGATCGCGTCGACGCTGCTGACCCTGCTTTTCTGCTCGATGGGTGGCTACGCGTTTGCCCTGTTTGAGTTCCGCTACAAGAACGCGTTGTTCGGCCTGGTCATGGGCACCATGCTGCTGCCGTCGTTCATGAACATGATCCCGACCTTCATGATCATGGACATCCTGGGCTGGATCGACCAGCCGCGCGCGCTCTACATTCCCGGCGCAGCGAGCGCCTTCGGGATCTTCCTGATGCGCCAGTTCATCGTGACATCGATACCCAGGGACCTGATCGAGGCGGCCCGCATGGATGGTTGCAGCGAGTTCGGCATCTTCTGGCGCATTGTCCTGCCGCTGCTCAAACCGGCTCTCGGAACACTCGGTCTCATCACCTTCATCGCCTCCTGGAACAACTTCATCGGGCCCCTGGTCGTGATGCGCTCGCCGGAGATGTACACATTGCCGCTCGCGCTGCGCAGCCTGCAGAGCCCGGTGGACACGGAATGGGGCGCTCTGATGACGGGTTCGGCAATCGCCACCCTGCCCCTGGTCGTGCTGTTTGTAGTCTCTTCGAAACAACTTATTTCCGGCCTTACCGCCGGCGCCGTCAAATGAATGTTCTCCTGTCATCGATCAACAGCGCGAGCCTGAAGCAGGCGTTTCCGGACGATTTTGTCTGGGGTGTCGCGACCAGCGCGTTCCAGATCGAGGGCGCCGCGGCGCGCGATGGCAAGGGGCCTTCCATATGGGACGATTTCTGCCGCGTACCGGGCGCCATTGCCGACAACAGCAATGGCGACAGAGCCTGTGACCACTACG
>JANNDB010000202.1:0-3485 GCA_031387285.1 Betaproteobacteria bacterium
GAGGTCCCCAACCCCCTGGGCCAGGGTCTGCATCTCCCCCAATCCCTTGTGAACCTGCTCCAGCCGGTCTGCCACCTGCTTGAAGCTCTCGCCCAGGCGGGCCTGCAAAGTGGCCTGCAGCTTTTCATCGACCGTCGCGCGCATCTCTTCGAGCTTGGCGGCATTGGTATTCTGAAGTTGCGTCAATTGCGCCTCCAGGGTCTGGCGGACTTCCAGCATGCGGCGGGCGTTGGATTCGCTCAATCCCTGCAACTGCGCGATCAGCGTATCGGAGAGTGTCTGCTTGAGCTGCGCCAGCTGTTGGCCGAAAGCATCGATCTGGTTGTTCTGGGTGCGCGTTGCTTCCGCGCCCTGGGTCACCAGGGTTTGCTGGAACAGGGCGAGGGTCTGTGCCAGCTCCTGGCGTGCCCCACGCGATGACTCGTCGACAACACGTGCCAACTCCCGCTCCATGCGCTCGATACGCTCGGCCATTGCCGCGTTGGCTGCCGCGGCCTCTGCCCGGCTCTGTTCGATGCCCGCCAACGCAGCACGGACAGCCCCGCGCAGTACGAGGCACAACAGCAAAATGGCGCTGCCAAGTGCCAGGAAAAGCAATGCCCAGCCCGCGCCATCAGGCATCACCACGCTTCAAGCCCTCTGGAGCGGCGAGTTCAACGGCGTCAGCGGGCCCCCGCCCGTCAGGTAGCCGATCAGATTGTCAGCCGCCAGATTGGCCATCGCCATTCGGGTTGGCATCGTTGCGCTGGCAATGTGCGGTGTCAGCACGACGTTGGACAACTTGAGCAAAGCAGGGTGCACGCCCGGCTCGCCTTCAAACACATCCAGGCCCGCGGCGGCGATGCGATGTGCGGCAAGGGCCCGGGCCAAAGCGGCGTCGTCCACGATGCCACCCCGGGCAATGTTCACCAGCGTCGCGCCAGGTTTCATCAAGGAAAGCTCTCGTTCGCCAATCAGGTGGTGTGCATCTGCCGAGTAAGGCAACACCAGCACGACGTGGTCCGCCTGTTGCAGCAGTGCATCCTTCTCGACATAGGACGCCCTGCATGCGGCCTCGAGCGCAGGGTCAAGCCGCGATCGGTTGTGATAAAGAACCGACATACCGAAACCGTGGGCGCCCCGCTTGGCGATGCCCTGGCCGATCCGGCCCATGCCGATGATGCCCAACGTCGAACCATGCACCTCGGCGCCAGCAAACATGTCGTAGGCCCAGCGCGTCCACTGGCCCGCGCGCAGGAAATGCTCGCTCTCCGTGACCCGGCGCGCCGTTGCCATCAGCAACGCAAAACCGAAGTCGGCCGTGGTTTCGGTGAGGACATCGGGCGCATTGGTCGCCAGCACGCCAGCTGCCGTCATGGCTGGCAGATCGAAATTGTTGTAGCCCACGGCCATGTTGGCGCAGATCCTGAGATCGGGGCAGGCCTGAAGCAAGGCCTGGTCGACCCGCTCGCTGCCGGTACAGAAAAGCCCCACCCGGCCTTGCAGCTGGCGCGCGAGTTCCTGCGCGCTCCAGGGCTCGTCGGACTGGTTGGACCGAACGTCAAAGTGCGTCTGCAGGCGTTCGATGACTGCCGGGAAGACCGCGCGCGCCACGGTGATCGCAAGTTTGGCCACGTCAGCTCACCTGTGGAATTTCGAACACCTGGCGCAAATATGCGAGATAGCGCTCATCGTCACACATGTTCTTGGACGGCGTGTCGGACAACTTGGCCACGGGCTGGCCATTGCAGCGCACCATCTTGATCACGATCTGCAGCGGCTCATAGCCGAGATCGTTCGTGAGGTTCGTACCGATGCCAAACGCCAGTTGGCAGCGCCCCTGGAACTGCTTGTAGAGCTCAATCGTGCGCGGTACCGTAAGGCCGTCGCTGAAGATCAAGGTCTTGGTTCGCGGATCAACCCGATTGCGTACATAGTGCGACAACATGCGTTCACCCCAACTGAACGGGTCCCCACTATCGTGTCGGGCCCCGTCAAACAGCTTGCAGAAATACATGTCGAAGTCGCGCAGAAAAGCGTCAATGCCGTAGACGTCGCTCAATGCAATGCCCAAGTCACCCCGGTACTCACGGGCCCAGGATTCGAAACCATAGATCTGGCTGTCACGCAGCCGCGGTCCAAGCGCCTGGCAGGCCTGCAGGTATTCATGCGCCATCGTGCCCAGTGGCGTGAGCCCAAGACGCATCGCGAACAAGACGTTACTGGTGCCGGCAAATTGCCCGGCTGACCCCGCTGCGCCGCCAGGACTCTGCAGCGTACCAAGGCGAACGGACAGTACGCGCAAAACCTCTTCATGCCAGGCCTGGCTGAATCGGCGCCGGGTTCCATAGTCTGCAATCTTGAGGTCCGACAACCCTGGCCCACGGAGTTGCCCCACTTTCACGTCGAGCCGGCGCCGGCCCTCGACGAGGTCGGGAAGGCGGTGCGTGTTGCGAAAGTACACCTCGTTGACGATGGCCAGCACGGGTATCTCGAACAGAAAGGTGTGCAGCCACGGCCCCTGAATGCATATGTCAATCTCGCCCGACGGTAGCGGTTGGATCGAAATGTATTTCTCGTTCAGGTGGAACAATCCCAGGAAGTCGACAAAGTCACTCTTGATAAAGCGCAGCGAGCGTAGATATGCCAGCTCCGCATCTTGAAAGTGCAGAGTGCACAGTGAGCGGATTTCGTCGCGAATCTCGCCGGCATAGGGCGCAAGATCGAACCGTGGCGCGCCCTCGCCCGCATCAACCTGCGCATTGCGGCATTTGAACCGGTACTCGACCTGTGCACCGGGAAACTGATGCAAGACGACCTGCATCATCGTGAACTTGTACAGGTCAGTGTCGAGCAGGCTGGTGATGATCATGGGATGGTTTTGGCGCAGTGGACTGGGCGCAAGCCTGCTTTTGCATGCAGTGTACGGGAAGCATTGCCCGCGGCCAGCGCAAGCAGAGCGGGTGCCGTCTGCGTTGCTGACGTCGCCTCCGCGGCCGAGCCGATTCCCGCGAGTCAACCGAATCTAGAAACGGCGCTCTAATATGCTGCAGTGCAGCAAATGAGCCTTGCGGATGTTCGGGATAACCCTATAATTCAACGATGCTGCACCGCACCATTTATGGAACTTGCCAGGCTGCAGAGAGACAGATTTCTTAACCTGACTTATTGGAGAATTCACATGCTGACTGTTGAACAAGTTATGGCCTCGCACAAGGCAAACATCGAAACCCTGGTTGGACTGACCAGCAAGGCGTTCGAAGGCGTTGAAAGGATCGTCGAATTGAACCTTACCGCCTCGAAGGCGGCACTGTCGGAGATTGGCGACCACGCCAAGGCTGTGCTGAGCGTCAAGGATGCCCAGGAACTGCTGACGCTGCAATCCGGGCTGATGCAACCCCTCGCTGAAAAGACAGCCGCCTACAGCCGCCATCTGTACGAAATTGCAAGCGGTGCCTCAACCGACCTGACAAAGGCTTTTGAAGGCCAGGCAGCCGACGCACAGA
>JANNDB010000205.1:0-2252 GCA_031387285.1 Betaproteobacteria bacterium
GCAGTGCCACTGCCGACGGTGGAGGACGTGTTGTCCTGAACGCGGGCGGCGGCGGCCGTGCAGGTTCAAGTGGTACGGTCTGTCCGTGCCTCCGTCAAAGTCGCCGCGGCGCTCTTCGGCCAAGGCGCTTCACACGCTCGCCGGCCGCATGCCCGAATCCCCTTCGGCCGCCTGGGCGATGGCGAGTGTGACGGCCAGCGTACGCGCGCCGTCCTCCACCGGGATGAGTGGCGCCTCGACCTTGTTCACCACCCGTTGCAGATGGGACAATTGCGCTTCGTACGGGTCCTGGTATCCGCCACCGAGGTACTGGGCCGTGAGTGGCCGGTCCCAGGCCTCCTCCCCGGCAGTGCGTGCATTCCACTGGCGCAGCACCGGCAGTTCCAGGCTGCCCCGGCTGCCGATGAGCCGGTAGGCGCTCTCGTGGGTAAATCCGAATGCAGCGTTTTCCTGCGTGCCCTGCTCGATGGTCCACGGTGAGAGGCCGGCGTCCGTGCAGACCAGCGTCGCCACACAGCCACTCTCGAACACCAGCAGCGCAGCGGCCGTGTCCTCGACCTCGAAGTGGCGCCGCGCATGGCTCTTTACCCCCTTGACCAGCACGACTTCGCCGCACAGGTGGCGCAGCATGTCGATCTCATGGATGGCGTTGATTAGCAGCGGACCACCGCCGGCCGACCTGCGCCAGAGCGTGTCGAAGTAGCCATCCGGCTTCTTCGTGGCCCACACCACGCTGGCGGCGACGATGTCGCCGATCGCGCCGCTCTGGATGCGCTGCTTTGCTGCCTGGACCGGCGCGAGATAACGCCGGTGGTGGCCCACCAGGGTGGCGACGCCGCTGCGGCGCACCGCCTGGACCATGGCGAGCGCGTCGTCCCAGGTCGAAGTCACCGGTTTCTCGACCAGGAAATGCACGCCGCGGTCGCAGCACTGCAGCGCCTGCGGCAGGTGCAGGTTGTTGGGCGATGCGATGACCACGGCCTGCGGCTGGCAAGCGTCGAACATGGCGGCCGCATCGGTGAAAAATGGCGCGCGCACATCGGGATAGGCGCTGGCCGGCTGCACCGGGTCGACCACGGCGACCAGCGTGGCGAGGTCCGGGCGCTGCAGCACGGTGCTGATGTGGCGGCGCCCGATCATGCCGGCGCCAAGCACGGCGATGCGCAATGGTTGCAGGGTCATGGCGGAATTTCAGGTGGCTGCCAGCACGGCGCGGGCGGCGCGCGCGAGATGCCGGCATCGGGTCAGTGGCTCAGCGCCCTCGCGCTGCGGCACTTCGAGGCTGATCATTGCGGCATGGGGCACGGCCCGCAACAAGTCCTGAAGCGGGAAACCTCCCTCACCAGGAGGCAGGCGGTCTGCGCGCGCTTCGTGCAGAAGTCCTGGCAGGTCGGTCGGCCCCCGAAGCGGGCCGTCGCACCATTCCAGGTAGCCAAGGCAATGGGCCGGGGCGGCCCTGACCTGCTCCAGCGTACCTGCGCTGCGCATCCAGTGCAGGGCGTCGATCAGCACCTGAACGTTGGCCGACCCGCTGGACTGCACAACGGCAAGCGCATCGCCAAGCGAGCGCACGCCGGTAAACACCATGAATTCCAGATCCACCATCAGGCCGTGTTGCGCCGCCATACCGGCGAGGCCGGCCAGGTGGTCTGCCGTGCGCTGCGGGTCGGACTCGTCGCTCACCACCTTCAGGCGCCTGGCGCCGATCAGTGCGGCGGCCTCCATCAGGCTGGCGAAATCGGCGGGCGCGAACGGTTCGCGGATGCGGATGATCTCCACACTCCACGCAACCAGGCCGTTGTCAGCCAGGCGGGAACGCAACTGGCGCGCCAGGGCAAGGCGTTCACTGTCGCCGTAGCTCCGGTCGGTCGCGGTCGCCGGGGCCAGGCGCAGGTCCACCGCGTCAAACCCGGCCTGCGCCGCAACGTCCACCAGCGCCAGCGGATGCAGCGCCAGGGCGCTCAGGTGCGCCAGGGAAAGTGGAAAAGTCGCCATGGGTATCGGCGCAGTTTAGCCGCCGGATGAGCGGTAGGGCGGAACGCGATTGAAAGACACCCACCGCTGGCCGCGCTGGCACAAGTGCCTGGCATGCACCGGGCGCCGTGCGCTTACGGGTCGGTCGACGTTGATCAGGCTGCGTTCAGCGTGGCCTGCACGATGCTGCGCGCATCGACGCCAAAAAACTCGCGCAACGCCGAGCGCGTGTCACTGCGGCCGAATCCGTCCGTGCCCAGTGTGCGGTAGCTGCGCCC
>JANNDB010000212.1:0-2776 GCA_031387285.1 Betaproteobacteria bacterium
GAAAAACTCGGCGATATCGCGCGCGCGGTGCACACCGTACTCCCTGAACAGGGCGTCGTACACCGCGTCGTTGCCGGCCAGAGCCGCCGTATGCGATGCCGCGGCCTGCGCGCCGATGGCGGTGCGCCCGACCTTGACGATGACGACCGGTTTCCTCGCAGCATGCGCGGCGGCCAGCGCGCGGCGCACCCTGTAGCCGTCGCGGCAACCTTCCATGTATCCCATGATGACCTTGGTGTGCGGGTCATGCGCCATCCATTCCATGCAGTCGGCGAAATCGATATCGGATTCGTTGCCCGTGGTGATCCAGTGCGACATGCCAAGCCCGCGCTGGCGTGCCAGCGAATAGGCATACGCACCGAACGCACCGGACTGGCTCACGATCCCGATGTCGCCTGCCGGCAGCAGGCCCACGTTGGGCGCCGGCGTGAACGTGGCGTAGACCGCCTTGCGCACATTCATGAAGCCCAGGCAGTTCGGCCCGAGCAGCCGCACGCCTGCAGCCGCGGCCTTCCGGCGCAACTGTGCCTGCACGCGGCCGCCCGCGTCGCCGGTCTCGGCGAAGCCGGAGGTGAACATCACCACACCGCGCACACCGGCCGCTATGGCGTCATCGAGTGCAGCGGGAACGAGGTTGGCCGGGACCGCGAAGATGGCCAGGTCCACCGGCGCGGCGATTGCAGCGATCGAGGGATAGGACTGCAGCCCCTGGACAAGACCCGGCTTGGGATTGACCGGATAGATCTTTCCGGCATAACCCAGCCGGCGCAGGAAATCCACTGGCACGCCACCGATTTTGGTCGTGGTGTCGGAGGCGCCGACCACGGCCACCGAGTGGGGCGCGAAGATGGCGGAAAGTGCGTCCAGGCGGTTTTGGGTGGTAGGGTCCAGCGCTGACGGCATGGTATCTCCGGTTGGGTGCTGCTCTTGCACATTTTAATTCACCCGAATTAGAATGCCACCATGTGCCGCTGTCAATTGCCTTTCTGTCAACTTGGAGTCAGGGCTTCATGCGCCGCAAGGCCGTGACTGCGGCGGAGCCCGCGCTGGCGGCCACGGCCGCCCATTTGCTGGATGCGGCGGAACGCCTGTTTGCGCGCAGCGGCATCGATGCCGTTTCGCTGCGCGAGATCGTGCGTGAAAGCGGGCAGAGCAACCTGTCGGCGGCGCACTACCACTTCGGTTCCCGCGAGGCGCTGATGGGCGCGTTGCTGGCGCGCCGCATCCGGGCCATCAACGCCGTGCGGCACCAGCGCCTGGACGCCCTGGAGACGCAGGGCCGGGCTGGCCAGGTGCACGCGATCGTGTCGGCCACCGTCACTTCGCTCGGAGACGCCGTGAAGTCCAACCCCTGGGGCCCTGACTACGTGCGCGTGGCGGCACAGGTGCTGATGCGACCGCATACTGCCGCCGTGGCGTTTCTGGACCCGGACACCATGAGCGGGCAGATTCGGTGCCGCGACATGTTGCGCCGCGCCTTGCCGCATCTTCCCGCGCCGGTATTTCGGGACCGCAGCCGTATCCTGAACAGCGAGACGACCCACGGCATCGCCCGCTGGGTCGAGTCCCATGGCGCGGTGACGGCGGCCAATGCCCGCCGCTTCAACGCGCTGCTGCGCAACATGTCGGATTTTCTCGCTGCCGGATTTGCCGGCCCTGTGGGTGACCCGGCACGCAACAAGCCGGCGAGCCGCCAGTACGGATCCATGCAAGCAGATTGACAGACCCCTATCCACCAGGAGACACCATGCTGAAACGACTTTTCCCGATCACTTTGACCGCGCTGCTGCTGGCATCGCCCATGGCCCAGGCCCAGGCACCGTGGCCCAACAAGCCGGTGCGGGTGATTGTTGCCGGAGGCGCCGGCAGCGGCACCGATCTTGTGGCGCGCTCCTTCGGCGACCTGCTGGCAAGGGCATTCGGCCAGCCGTTTGTGGTCGACAACAGGGCGGGCGCCAATGGCCTGATCGGCACCGATGCCGCAGCCAAGGCGCCCAACGACGGCTACACCATCCTGTTCACCTACGCGGCGGCCCATGTCGTGAATCCGGTACTGATGGAAAAGGTTCCCTACAACGTGAACAAGGATTTCGCCGCGGTGGCGCAAATCGGATCCGGCGGCAACCTGCTGGTCGTGGCGCCCAGCCTCCCGGTGAAAGACCTCAAGGACTTCATTGCTTACGTCAAGACCAAGGGGGCCGACGAGCTGTCCTACGGCTCCTGGGGTATCGGCTCCGGCGGCCACCTGAGCATGGAGGCGCTCAACCAGAAGGCCGGCTTGAAGATCAAGCACGTGCCCTACAAGTCGGCCGGCGATTCCAACACAGCGCTCATGGCCGGGCACATCCAGGCCGGCTTCTCGGCCGTCGCGGCAGCCTTGCCGCTGATTCAGGCCGGCAAGCTCAAGGCAGTGGCCGTGAGCGGCCCCAATCGCGTCAAGCAGTTGCCGGAGCTTCGTACCATGACCGAGCAGGGCGTGCCGTTCGATGTTGCGGCGTGGTATGCAGTGATGGCGCCTGCCGGCACGCCGGTGGCCGTGGTCAATGCATTGAACCGCGAAATCAACCGCCTGATTGCCGCGCCGGAAATGGCCGAGCGCTGGAACGCCCTGGGCTTTCAGGAAATGCCGATTCGCACGCCGGCCGAGTTCGAGGAGCAGATCCGGCGCGATCTGCGCGACTGGGGTGCGGTGGTCAAGGGAGGCAATATCAAGATGGAGTAACCCGCGCGCTGCAACCCCTCCGGGGGTCGGACGGCGCACGCGTGGGTTACATTC
>JANNDB010000222.1:0-3513 GCA_031387285.1 Betaproteobacteria bacterium
CAGTTGCCCCACCAGCCCTGCGGCATGCCATGTGGTGCCACAGGTCAGCTGTTTGCGCTCCAGCAGGACCACATCGCGGCATCCGCGCAATGTCAGGTGGTAGGCCACGCTGCAGCCCACGATGCCGCCACCCACGATCACCACGCGCGCCTTGATTGGCAGATCCATCACGTCACCCATCATGAAATATCTGGAGGAAATTGTACTTCTGTGAAAAATATTGAGCAAATTTCACAAAAAGACGATTCGTTCCTATAATTTTCTGGATTGCGGGCGCGAGGCCCATCGGCAGCGTGGGGTTCGGGCCCTTGCGCACATTACGGGGCATACGGAGACAGACATGACGGAACACGTGAAAGCGGTGGTGATCGGAGGCGGCGTAGTGGGCTGCAGCTGCCTCTACCACCTCGCCCAGATGGGGCTGACCGATGCCTTGCTGATCGAGCGCGACGAGCTCACCTCGGGTTCGACCTGGCACGCCGCGGGCAACCTGCCGACGTTTTCAACCAGCTGGAGCGTGCTCAAGCTGCAAAAGTACTCCGCGTCGCTGTATCGCCAGCTGGCGGCATCGGCCGAAAACCCCATCAACTACCACGTCACCGGCTCGGTGCGGCTGGCCCATGGGCGCAACCGGATGGACGAGTTCCGCCATGTGCAGAGCATGGCCAAGGCCAATGGGCTGGAGTATGAAATCCTGTCGCCCGCCGAATTGCGCGAGCGACACCCGCTGGTGGAGACCCACGACCTGCAGGGTGCGCTGTGGGATCCTCTGGACGGCGATATCGACCCCTCGCAGCTCACGCAGGCGCTGGCGCGGGCGGCGCGCGAACTCGGCGCACGTATCAAACGGCATACACGTGTGACGGCCCTGGCGCAGCGACCCGGCGGCGAGTGGCTGGTGTCGACCGACAAGGGTGAGGTGGTGGCCGAAATCGTGGTCAACGCCGCCGGCTACCGCGCCGGCGAAATCATGGCCATGGTCGGCCGCCATCTGCCGCTCGCCGTGATGTCGCACCAGTACCTGGTGACCGAAGACGTGCCGGAGTTGCAGGCGGCCGCCACGCGGCTGCCACTGCTGCGCGATCCGGACACCTCGTATTACCTGCGCCAGGAGCGCGCGGGTTTCATCCTCGGGCCGTATGAGTGGAAGGCCACGCCGATGTGGCAGGACGGCATGCCCGATGATTTCGCCAACCAGCTGTGGAACGACGATTTCGACCGCCTCGAGCCCTATATCGAAGACGCCATGCGCCGCGTGCCGGCGCTCGGGCGCGCTGGCATCAAGCGCGGCGTGAACGGCCCTATTCCCTATTCGCCGGACGGCAACCCGTACATCGGGCCGGAGCCGGGCCTGCGCAACTTCTTCCATTGCAACAACTTCAGCTTCGGCATCACCCAGGCCGGCGGCGCGGGCAAGGCACTCGCCGAATGGGTGTTGCACGGCCGCACCGAGTGGGACCTGTGGTCGCTCGACCGGCGCCGTTATGGCGCCTACGCGTCCACCGCCTACACGGTGGCCAAGGCAGTGGAGGTCTACCAGAACGAATACGCCTCGTCGTTCCCGTATGAGGAGCGTGCCGCCGGACGTTCAATCTGGAAGTCGCCGCTGTATGACACGCTCAAGGCCAAGGGCGCACGCTTCGGCGCACGCGGCGGCTGGGAGCGCGCGGTCTACTTTGACCTGCACGGCACGCTGCCCGCCGAAGTGCACTCTTTCCGGCGCGAAGGCGTGTGGCACGGCGTCGTAGCCCAAGAGGTGCAGGCCGTGCGCGAGCGTGTCGGCATCATGGACCTGCCAGGTTTCACCAAGTATGAAATGCAGGGGCCTGGCGCGGCCGCGCATCTGGACCGGCTCAGCTGCTCGAAACTGCCTTCCGTGGGACGGGTATCGCTGGCGTACGCGCTGACCTCCAACGGCAAGCTCCTGAGCGAGTTCACGATCACCCGCCTGGCCGAGGACCATTTCTACATCATCAGCGCTGCGATCGCCGCGACCCACGACATGGACCTGCTGCAAAGTGGTCTGGCGGCTGACAGCCGGATCGTGGTGCGTGACCGTTCGGCCGAGTTTGGCTCGCTGATCATTGCCGGCCCGCGCGCGCGCGAGGTGTTGGCGCAGGTCACGCAGGCTGATCTGTCCAACACCGGTTTCCCGTGGCTCACTGCACGGGAGATCACGACGGTTACGGGCAAGATGCTGGCGATGCGCGTCAACTATGTAGGTGAACTCGGCTGGGAGCTGCATGCGCCGCTGGACCAGATGCCGGCGCTGTACGCGGCCATCTGGCGCGCGGGCGAGGCCCACGGCATCCGCGACTTCGGCCTCTACGCCATGGACAGCCTGCGTGTGGACAAGTGTTACCGCGGCTGGAAGAGCGACCTGGAGAACGGTTACTCGCCGCTGGAAGCCTCGCTCGACCGATTCGTGGACGCAAAGAAGGCAGATTTTGTAGGGCGCGAAGCCATTGCAAACGAGATCGCCAGAGGACCGGCGCAGCGCTTCGTGCCGCTGGTATTTGACGACGACGGCGACGCCGAAGCACCCTATTGCGCGCAGGTCTTTCAAGGCGATGAGAACATCGGGCTCACTACCTCCGGCGTCTGGAGCCACACCTTGAAGAAAAGCGTAGCGCTGGCTTACGTGCGAACCGCCATGGCCGAGCCGGGCACCCGCGTGCAGGTCAACGTGCTCGGCACCCTGCGCACGGCGACCGTGCACAAGGAACCGCTGTACGACCCGACCAACCTGCGCCTGCGGGCCTGAGCTGCCTGCAAGACAACAACCATTCAACCCCAAAGGACCTGCGATGAGCGAAATTGCCGAAAAACTGGTGCGCCGTGGTGGTGCCCGCGAGGCCCGGCGCGCTGCCCGTGCCGCCCCCCTGCCCGACAGCCTGCGCCCGGTACGCCCGGGCATGAACGGCGGGCGCTACCAGCCGCTGTCCGAAGCCGACGTTTTGAAGATCCACCATGCCGCGCTCGACGCGCTGGAGACCATCGGTTTCGCCGACGCACCGCCCAGCGGGATCGAGTTGATGACCAAGGCTGGCGCCACGCTCACGTCGACGGGCCGCCTGCTGTTTCCGCGCGCACTGGTGGAAGACACCGTGGCCAACGCCGCGCGCCACTTCGTGCTGCATGGGCAGGATCCGAAGTACGACATGGAACCCTGGGGCAACCGGGTCTATTTCGGCACCGCCGGCGCCGCCGTGCACATGGTAAATGCCAAGACCGGCGCATACCGGGAGTCCACCACGCGCGACCTGTATGACATCGCGCGGGTGGTCGACACGCTGGAGCATCTGCACTTTTTCCAGCGCTCCGTGGTCTGCCGCGAACTGACGAACCCGGCCGAGATGGATTTCAACACCACCTATGCCTCGGTGGCCGGTACCACCAAACACGTGGGTTCGAGTTGGGTGTCGCCGGAGCACGTCGAACAAAGCCTGAAGATGCTGCATCTGATCGCCGGCGGAGAAGACAAGTGGCGTGCACGCCCGTTCGTGAGCCAGT
>JANNDB010000254.1:0-3494 GCA_031387285.1 Betaproteobacteria bacterium
GATGCTGTTCTACAGGCTGCTTCAACAGGCCGTCGTCACGGCGCCGGTCACCTATGAGAACGTCGCTCGCAAAAACAAGACCAAAACTTGAACATTCCAACCTCATCGATAGAATGTCAAAACTACTGGTTATTTATCCAGCTTCACGAATCACTGGATCTAAATGGATACCCCTTGTAAACTTACAGTTGTTCATCTGCCGTGAAACCCCGCACACTGCCGCTTCAGTCCACGCACCTGCTGGGTCAGTTGCGGGAGCGAACCCGGTATCTGCACTATAGCCTCAGCACCGAAAAGCTCTACCTCTATCGGGTGCGCTATTTAATCCGCTGGCAAGGTCTTCGGCATCCGCGCGACATGGGCGCCCCGGAGGTGGAGGCATTTCTGAGCATGCTGGCCAATGAGCGGCGGGTTTCGGCGTCCACCCACCAGCAGGCACTGAGCGTACTGCTCTTTCGAAAACCTCCAGCCAGCACGAGGAGTCCACCACCTAGGGTCTCTGCGCGGCAATCCTGCGGCGCGTGACCATTAGAACCGCTCCGCCTCGTCCTCCAGCGTGCTGCCGCATGCCTTGAGTTCTGCCTGCAATTCCGCCAGCGTTGGCACAGGCACCAATTCGATGGCCTTGCCTTGCTGCGTGACGACCAGTTGCGTCCCCGGAGTCAGCCCCATCGCCAGGCGAACGGCAAGCGGGATCACTACCTGGAATTTGGGTGACAACGTGACGGTGTTCATATCGATAATTTAGCGTACTCCAACTTGGATCGATAGTGCAACCTCTCCCCCGCCGCATCGCCCACCTCGACATGGACGCGTTCTACGCGTCCGTCGAGCTGCTGCGCTACCCGCAGCTCAAGGGCCTGCCGGTGGTCATCGGCGGCGGCCGCAGCGCGGTGGACGCCGCGTTGGCCGAGGTGGCGCTCTCGCCCCAGGCGCAGGCCAGCGGCAACCCGCGCGCTTTCATTCCAGTGGAAAGGTTCGCCCGCCTGAAGGACTACGTAGGGCGCGGCGTCATCACCACGGCCACCTACGCAGCGCGCCAGTTCGGTATCGGCTCGGCGATGGGCATGATGAAGGCCGCAAGGTTGTGCCCACAGGCCATCCAGCTGCCGGTGGACGGCGAGGAATACCGGCGCTTCTCGCGCCGCTTCAAGGAGGTCATCCTGCAGATCGCGCCGCAGATGGAAAACCGCGGTGTGGACGAGGTGTATATCGATTTCACCGAAGTGCCCGGCGGCCAGCGCGAAGGCGGTCGCGTGCTGGCCCGGCTCCTGCAGAAAAGCATTTTCGAGGCCACCGGCCTCACCTGCTCGGTCGGTGTGGCGCCCAACAAGCTGATGGCCAAGATGGCCAGCGAGTTCAACAAGCCCAATGGCATTGCCATCGTGCAGCCTGAAGACCTGCGGACCCTGTTCTGGCCGCTGGCCTGCCGCAAGATCAACGGCATCGGCCCCAAGGCTGACGCGAAGCTGCAAGGGTTTGGCATCCACACCATCGGAGACCTGGCTGCGAAGGATCTTCAGTGGCTCATCGACCACTTCGGCCAGAGCACCGGCGCCTGGATGCACGACGCCGCCTGGGGCCGCGACGAGCGCCCGGTGGTCACCGAAAGCGAACCCGTCTCGATGAGCCGCGAGACCACCTTCGCGCGCGACCTGCATGCCGTGCGGGATCGGGCCGAACTCGGCGCCATCTTCACCGAGTTGTGCGAACAGGTCGCCGGTGACCTGCAACGCAAGGGGTACGTGGGCAAGACCATCGGCATCAAGCTGCGCTACGACAACTTCAAGATTGCCACACGCGATCAGACCGTGGACCACCACACCGCCGACGCACACGCCATCCGGGCCGTCGCCGGCCAGTGCCTCAAACGGGTGCCGCTGGAGCAGCGCCTGCGCCTGCTCGGCGTGCGGGTGGGCGCGTTGGCCAGGCAGGGTGCGGTGTTTGCCGGTGGCGCCGGCACTCCCTTGCAGGTGATGGAGGCGGCGGCGCAGCCCCAGACAGGCGAGCTGTTCTAGCCGGCAGGGCTATTGCCGCGCCATGCGTACGTTGGCCGGCGGCGCCTGCGGGTAACTCGTGCGAAACGGGTTGATGTCCAACCCGCCGCGGCGTGTGTAGCGCGCATACACGGCCAGCCGGGTGGGTTTGCAGCGTGTCCACACGTCCATGAAGATGCGCTCCACGCACTGCTCATGAAACTCGTTGTGGTTGCGAAAGCTCACGATGTACTGCAGCAGCCCCTCCTGGTCAATCTGCGCCCCGCTGTAAGCGATCTGCAGCGCCCCCCAGTCGGGCTGGCCTGTCACCAGGCAGTTGCTCTTGAGCAGGTTGCTGGTGAGCACCTCGGTCACCGGCTGCTCGCCTGCGATGGCGCGCAACAGCTCCGGCGCCGGTGTGTAGCGGGTGCATTCAATGTCCAGCCGGTCCAGGCTCAGGCCGTCGAGTTCGTGCACCGGTTCGCGGTCAAACAGCTCGGGCAGCAGCACTTTTACGCCCACGCCCGCCTGCACTGCCGGCGCGCCGCGCCACAGGGCTTCGTTCAGGTCGGTGCGTAGGCGATCGCGCACCACGCCGACGTCGGCAAACCTGCTGTTCGAGTAGCTGCCCAGGTAGAGCTTGAGTGACTTGCTCTCGATTATGTTGGTGCTTTCACACGGCACGGTGAAGTGCGCTATCGCCACCAGCGGCTTGCCACGCAGGTTGAGCCAGCTCAGCTCGAACGCCGTCCACAGGTCAGCGCCGAAAAAAGGCGGCTGCGCGCCAACGCCGATTTCGCCGCGCTTGTCCGCACGCGCCATCGGGAACAGCAGCGTGGCGTCGTACTGGTCGGCGTAAGCCGATTCCTTGCCCAGCGGGGAATGCTCGGGCGCCGGCATGTTGCCAATCAGGCGTGTTGCGCCAGAAACGGCTGCATCTGCGGCAGCAGCCGCTCGATTACGCCGGGGGCGAGGTCGTGGCCCATGCCGTCGATGCCCACCATCTTTGCGCCGGGAATGCGCCGCGCCGTGTCTTCACCACAGGCGTAGGGCACGAGCGGGTCGTCGCGGCCGTGCAGCACCAGGGTCGGCATGCGGATGTAAGGAAGTTCGGCGGCGCGGATGTCGGTGTCGGCGGCGATCGCCATCATCTGGCGCAGCGTGCCCATGGGGTGAAAACTGCGCTTGATGGCAAATTCGATGCGCTGACGCATCTCGTTCTCCGCCATCGGAAAGCCCGGGCTGCCGATCGTCCGGTACAGCCGCACATAGTGGTTCACGATGTCGGCCGGCGCACTGCTGGCAGGTCGCCCGAACAATACGCGCCGCACCTTGCCACTGGCCTGCGGCAGCTTGCGCGCGCCGCTGCTGCTCATGATGCTGGTGAGAGTTATCACGCGGTCTGGCGCGGCCAGCGCCACGCGCTGCGCAATCATGCCGCCCATGCTCACGCCCACCACATGCGCTTTTTCCACACCCAGCGCGTCCAGCACGCCGAGCGCGTCGGCCGCCATGTCC
>JANNDB010000272.1:0-4885 GCA_031387285.1 Betaproteobacteria bacterium
GCGTTTGCCAGCTGGCTGGCGTCGAGTTGTTCCTCACTGTAGGTACCCCCCCAGGGGCAGCCAAAGTTGTTCATCTCGGGCCCGAGGTAGGCGCCCAGCATCACCTGGAAGTCCAGCTTGTCCTGCCGGATCACCGACAACACGCGCTCGGCGTGTTGGCTGCAGTCATACAGGCGCAGGCAACGCCAGTGCTTCTTCAGGATGTGCAGGTCTTCGCGGATTTCCTGCTCGCTCGGGTAGCTGCGCGTGTCCGGGCTCTGGCCGTGGCGATAGCCGGAGTAGCAGATCGCATTGCCACTGGGCAGCAGGAGTGCGGGTTGGGTCTGGCCGGTCAGCATGGCGGTCATGCGAACTTGGGCTGGCCGTTCTTGTCCCAAAGGCCCCAATAGGCCCCGACGTCCCCTTCCGCGCCGACCTTCCATGCCTCGTCGAAGGCGGCGAAGTAGAACACCTCGATGCCATCGGCCTCGGCCCACTGGACGGTGTCGACGAAGTACGCCATCGCGCCTTCGGTCGAGGGCACGGCGCCGTGGAAGGCGCTGCCCTGGTCGGGCCAGCCTGTCTCGCTGATGATGATGCGCTTGCCCGGTGCCGCAGCGCGTGTGCGCCGCACCATGTTCTGCATGTAGGCCAGGGCACCCTCGCGCGGGCAGCCTTCCCAGAACGGGTAGCAGTTGGTCAGCACGACGTCGCAGGCCGCGGTGATGCGCGGGTGCAGCTCGAACAGGTAGTAGGCGTCGACATAACCGACCGGCACGCCGGGCAGGGCGTCCTTGACACGTTGCAGGTACGCCAGCAGCTGGTCTTCGCCCATGTCCTCGCGCAGCAGCACCTCGTTGCCTACCGCGACGATGTCGGCGTGGCCGGCCCGGGCGACTTCGATCACGCCCTGAATCTCACGCTCGTTGATCGCCTCGTCGGTGCCGAGCCAGGCGCCGACCAGGGTCTTCAACCCCAGTTCGTGCGCCACGCGCGGCGTGTGCTCATGGCCGTCGGTGCACGAGAAGCTGCGCACCCAGCGTGTGTAGGGCTGGATGATCTCCATGCGCGTGCGGATCTGGGCTGCGTCGACCTGCGAACCCGGCGCCTGGCCTTCCAGGTAGGGGCTGTAGCACAGGCCATGCACGCCGCGCTGGAGCACCGCCTGGAACGCGCCATGCAGCGACGTGCGCTCGGCGTCGTTCCACACCTCGGGCTTGACATGCGACCATGCGCCGCCCTGCGCCGCGTGCATCGGCAAGGCGCCGGAGCGCATGTTCTCTGGAACAGGGTAGGCACCGGCTTCGGCGCCTTGTTCAGGGGTCTTGGGTTTGGACATTTCGGTTCCTATCGGGATTTCTTCTGCCACGGAAACTGGCCCTTGCCGATCGGCTTGGTGGCGCCATAACCGCCTGGCCTGTCGTAGACACGTACATAGTCCACCACCAGCTCGGCGGGAAAACGTGTCTCGTCGTTCGGCGCGCCGGGAAAGTTGCCCCCCACCGCCACGTTCATCACCAGATAGAACGGCTGGTCAAAGGGTGCGGGCCAGGCATTGAGGTCACTGGCGCGCTTGGCCTCGAGGCCGGCGCCGGATCGGGTCTTGCTGCAACTCCACCAGTGGTCGTAGGTGCAGGTCTGCACACCGTCGACATAAAAGCGGATCTCGCCCGGTTCCCATTCCACGGTATAGGTGTGCCAGTCCGCGACCGTGCTGCCGCCGGGCAGTTTGTGCACGGTGGTGATCAGGGAGCGCTTTGGATAGACCGATCCGAAATGGATGCTGTTGAGCACCTCGTGCGGCTTTTCGCCGACGATCTCCATCAGGTCAATCTCACCGGACGCGGCCCAGCCGCCGTATTTGTCCTCCTGCGGCAACATCCACAGCGCCGGCCACAGTCCCTTGCCCCAGGGCACCTTGGCGCGGAACTCGACACGACCGTACAGTTTGGTGAAGAGCGCTGTGCCGTCGCGCTGGCGTGTCTTCAGCCGCGCCGAGGTGTAACCGCATCCGTGCAGGGATTCCTTTACCGCACGGATGGTCAACAGGCTGTCCTTGACGGAAACATTGGCCGGATCGGCCGTGTAGTACTGCAGCTCCTCATTGCCCCAGCCTTCCACCCAGGCATGGTTCTTGTAGTCGTAGAACCCGTTGCCGATGTCGAAGGCCCATTTCGATCGGTCGACGCTGTCGCCCTCGAACTCGTCACTCCACACCAGCACCCAGTCACTCTTCGCTTTGGTCTTGGCCATGTTCATCCCGCCTGGTTTATGCCAACAGTCGCCCGTCTGCGCCGAAAATCAATGCCCAGGCGGCGTCCGGCCGCAGCCCCACGGTTTGTCCCGCATCGATGGCACCATGTTCACTGCCAACCTTGGCGCTCAGCAGGTCGGTGATACCGTCGACGCGCAGATGGATCACTGATGAGTCACCCAGATGTTCGGCCAGCACCACGCTGGCAGGTATGCCAGCACCGGCGGCAGTCAGCTGCAGGTGTTCGGGCCGCAGTCCGGCATGGCGGGCGCTGGCCGGCGCCTGCGCCGCCAATGCGGCCCACAACGCCTGGTGCGCGGGTGCGGCATCGGCAGCCGGTGGCCTTGGTACCAGGTTGATGCGTGGCGCGCCGAGAAAGGTGGCGACGAATTCGTTCGCCGGACGGTTGTACAGCTCCATGGGCTGGCCGAGTTGTTCCACGATGCCGCGATTGAAGACCGCAATGCGGTCGCCCAGCGTCATCGCTTCGACCTGGTCGTGCGTGACATAGATCATGGTGGTGCCGAGCTCCTTGTGCAGCCTGGAGAGCTCGATGCGCATGTTCACGCGCAGCGCTGCGTCGAGGTTGGACAGTGGCTCATCGAACAGGAACACCTTGGGCTTGCGCACAATGGCGCGCCCGATTGCGACGCGCTGACGCTGGCCGCCCGACAGCTCCTTGGGATAACGACCCAGCAGTTCGGTGATATGCAGTATGCCGGCCGCGTGGCTGACCTGCGCTTCACGGCTTTCACGCGACACGCCGGACATCCTGAGCGCAAAACCCATGTTCTCGGCGACTGTCATGTGCGGGTAGAGCGCATAACTCTGGAACACCATCGCGGCGCCGCGGTCCGCCGGCCGCAGCTCGTTTGCGCGTTCGCCGTCGATCAACAGGTCTCCGCCAGTGACTGTCTCGAGGCCGGCGACCATGCGCAGCAGGGTTGATTTTCCGCAGCCCGAGGGCCCGACGAAAACCATGAACTCGCCGTCCCTGACCTCCAGGTCGACGCCTTTGATGACGTCCACGGCGCCATAACTCTTGCGTATGCCCCTCAGGGAAACCTGGCCCATGTCACGCTCCTGATTCGGCCACCGCGTGCCTGGCGCGAACAGCCTTGTGATTGAGCAAGAAGTCCCGATACCACAACGCACTTTCCTTGGGGGTGCGGACCTGGGTGGCGTAGTCGACGTGCACGATGCCAAAGCGCTTTTCGTAGCCGTGCGCCCATTCGAAGTTGTCCAGCAGGCTCCAGACCATGTAACCTTCCATGCGCACGCCGGCCTGCATGGCCTGGGCCACGGCGTTGATGTGGCTCGCGATGTAGTCGATGCGCAGCTGGTCATGGACACGGCCCTGGACCGGTTCGTCCTTGAAGGCGCCGCCGTTTTCGGTGACGTAGAGCGGCGGAACCGGGTAGTCACGGTCCAGCCGTATCAGGAGATCGGTGAGCCCGATCGGGTACACCTCCCACCCCATGTCGGTGACGTCGAAGCCACTATCCTTGGCGTCCCAGGGTCCATTCGCGCTCACAACCGAGCGTGAGTAGTAGTTCAGGCCCAGGAAATCCATGGGCGTGGCGATCGCCGCCATGTCGCCGGGCGAAACCGCTGGCGCGTTAGGACCCAGCCATTCGAGCACATCTTCGGGATATGCGCCCTTGAACAACGGGTCCATGTACCAGCGCAGCAGGCGCCCGTCCTCCAGACGCGCCGTGGCTTGATCTGCTGGCGAGGGCGTTGCCGGCTGTACCGGTGAAAGATTCAGTACGATGCCGAGCTTGGCCTTGCTCCCTTGCTCGCGCAGGGCCTGGAGGGCGAGACCGTGGCTCAGCAGCAGATGGTGCGCCACCTGCATGGCGATGCGCTGGTCCTTGACACCCGGCGCGAAGACGCCGGTTTCGTGACCCAGCATGGCCATGACCCAGGGCTCGTTGTGTGTGGTGATCGCGCAGATGCGGTCGCCCAGGCGCGCCTGCACGCCCAGGGCGTATTCGACAAACCGGTGGACCGTGTCCCGATTCGCCCATCCGCCCGCCGCCTGCAGTGCGGCCGGAAGATCCCAATGGTTCAACGTGAGATACGGTTTGACCTTGCGTTGCAGCAAACCGTCGACCAGGCGTTCGTAAAAATCCAGGCCCTGGCCATTCCACGCGCCGGATCCCGTCGGACGGACGCGCGGCCATGCCATCGAGAAGCGATAGGCGTTGACGCCCAGGCTGGCGATCAGGTCGAGGTCGCTTTCCAGCCGGTCGTAGTGGTCACAGGCCACGTCGCCATGGCTGTTGTCGGCGATGGCACCGGGGACGCGGCAGAAGTCGTCCCAGATGGACGGCCCCTTGCCATCCCGCGCGGCGGCGCCCTCGATCTGGAACGCGCTGGTCGCGACTCCCCAGACGAAGTCTTCCGGAAAGGCCTGCTTCAAGCCCGCAGTGTCGACCGTTGGGAGAGAAAAATTCATTTGACAGCACCGGCGGTCAGGCCGGAGATAAGTTGCTTCGAAGACAGGACAAACAGCACGACCAGGGGCAGGGTGGCGATTGCCGAACCCGTCATCAGGGCGCCCCATTCCGTGTCCACCGGGCTCTGCAGGCTGCGCAGCGCGAGCGGCAATGTGTACATCTCCGGCGAGCGCATCACGACCAGGGGCCC
>JANNDB010000280.1:0-4482 GCA_031387285.1 Betaproteobacteria bacterium
GCGTTTGCATCCACTGCGGCGGTGGCTGCGGGCCAGTGGCCGCGCAACGCGCTGGGAAATGGCCGGGAGACAGCCGGCAAGACACTGGGAATCATCGGCTTTGGCTCGATCGGCCAGACCACCGCAAGGCTGGCGCGCGGCTTGGGGCTGCAGGTCGTCGCCTTTGACGCCATGCTGGCCCCGGATGCTGCGGTGTTCAAGGACAACGGCGTGGTTTACGCCGCGCTGCAGGATCTTGTCACGCAGTCCGACGTGATCACCCTGCACGTGCCGCTGGTGGATGGCACGCGTGGCCTGTTTGACGCCGGCCGCATTGCCGCCATGAAGTCTGGCGCCATCCTGATAAACACCTCGCGCGGCCATATCGTGGACCTGAACGCCGTCGCTGCGGCCCTGCGGCTGGGCCATCTGGGCGGCGCCGCCATCGACGTGTTCGACGCCGAACCTTTGCCAGCCAGCGAAAACCTGATCAACTGCCCGAACCTGTTGCTCACGCCGCACATTTCGGGCGTCAGCCTGGAGTCGAACGAACGCGTGTCATTCCTGATTGCCGAAAAAGTTCTGGAGGCCCTGCACTGATGGCCCAACTCTCCATTGACCAGGCCATCGACCTGGCCCAGCGCGCTTTGCGCAAGGCCGGGGCCGGTGAGGCCATGGCAAACGCAACCGCGCGGGCACTGGTGCTTGCCGACGCGCAATCCCTGAGCGGCCACGGCTTGAGCCGGGTGCCGCAGTACAGCACGCATTTGCGCAACGGCCGCGCCGACGGCCAGGCCGTGGCCCGGGTACTCCGGCGCAAGGGTGCCGCAGTATTGGTCGATGCGAAACAGGGCCTCGCATTCCCGGCCTGTGAGCTGGCCATAACCGAGGCCATCGCGACAGCGCGCGCGCAGGGCGTCTGTTTTGCAGGGATCATGAACAGCCACCACTGCGGCGTACTGGTGGACCACCTGCGCCCGGTTGCTGCCGCAGGGTTGGTGGGCCTGGCCTTTGCCAACTCGCCGGCGGCGATGCCGGCGGCGGGCGGCCGGCATCCGGTGTTTGGCACCAATCCGGTAGCTGCCATATTCCCGCGCCGCAGCGCCGACGCCCTGATGATCGATCTGTCCCTGAGCGAGGTAGCCCGTGGCAAGTTGATGGTGGCCGCCAAGGATGGCAAGTCGATTCCGTTAGGCTGGGCTCTGGATGCCGATGGTCAACCCACCACCGATCCCAGGGCTGGCATGATGGGCTCCATGTTGCCTGTCGGTGCTGCCAGCAGCCCCAAGGGCGCGATGCTGGCCCTGATGGTCGAACTGCTGGTGACCGCCGTCATCGGCGCGCAATTCGGTTTCGAAGCCTCGTCCTTCTTCGTGGATGAGGGTAACCAGCCGCGTATCGGGCAGGCCTTTATCGTCGTGGACCCGGGCGCCCTGGCCGGGACCGACGTCTACCTCGACCGCATGGAGGTGGTGATCCACGAAATGCTGCGCGACGATGGCGTACGCTTGGCAGGCGCGCGCCGTCTGGCGCTCGAACGCAAGGCGGCCGTTGATGGCATCACCATTCCCGACGCCCTGCTGGCACAACTGCAAACCCTTGCGGCCTGAGGCCGCGCCTGAATGGAGTCCTGACATGCAACGGCGAGAACTGGTCATCGGCGCGGGTGCTGCGGCCCTGCTGGCTGCACATCCTGCACTCTTTGCGCAGGAGTTCCCGCGCCAGGGCATGACGATCCGCTACGTCGTCCCGTTCCCGCCCGGCGGCCTGACCGACGTGATGGCACGCGCCGTCGGCCAGAAACTGTCAGAGGCGCTGAAGGTACCGGTTGTTGTAGAGAACAAGGCCGGGGGCAATGCGCAGATCGGAGCGGACCAGGTCGCGAAATCGGCACCCGACGGCAGCAGCCTGCTGGCCATCACGCTGACCCATGCCGCCAACGTCACGCTTTTTTCGGACGCGCCCTACAGCTTCATGAACGACCTGCGGCCGGTCGCGCTGCTGGCCGGCTCGCCCATGCTGATCGTGGTGCCGGCCAACAGCCCGATCAGCGATTTCCGCGACCTCATGAAGGTGGCCAAGGCACGCCAGCTCAATGCCGGCTCGAGCGGCAACGGTACCCCGCCCCATCTCACCATGGCCCTTTTCAACGACATCAACCAGTCGACCATGACGCATGTGCCCTACCGGGGTGGCGCTCCGTCCATGACCGATCTGATCGGCGGCCAGCTCGACGTGATTTTTTCCAACTTTCCCGAGTCCATCGCCCATGTGAAGGGCGGGAAGTTGCGCGCGCTGGCGCTGTGCAGCCCGACACGCAACCCCGCGGTGCCCGACGTTCCAACGACCATCGAGGCGGGCATGCCGGCATTGCAGGTTGAAAACTGGACCGCAGCCATGATCCAGACCAGGACACCTGACGCCGTCGTGCAGCGAATCTCGCGCGAGATGGTGCGCATCATGGGTGAGGGCGAGATGGCGGAGCGCGCGACGCAGCAGGGATTTCGTATCAACGCACGTGGTGCGGACGAATTCGGCACCTTCCTCAAGAGCGAGGTCGAGCGCTGGGGGCGCATCATCAAGAGCGCCAGGATTACCGCGGGCTAAAGAGCGCCGAAAGCCGGCGGCAGAGTCTTTGGCCTTTCAAGTCGTGGCGCGCGCCAGCAACTGCGGACGGCGCAAGGGCGAGCTTATGTGTGCCGAGCCTGTCGGCCCTTCCTGGGCAACCATGCGCAACAGCTGACGCGCGCAGGCGACGCCGATCTCGTACGGTTTCACACCCACGGTACTGATTCCGCCGGCGATTTGCCGCGACAACGGGAAGTCACCGAATCCCAACAGGGCGATCTCACCGGGCACGGAGATGTGCTGTTCCTGCGCCTGCAGGCAGGCACCTGCGGCAAGGTTGTCGTTGGCAAAAGCCACGGCGCGCGGCAGTCCGCCTGCCAGCATCTCGCGCAGGGCGTGCCGGCCGGCCGCCAGGGGGTCGCCGAGCGGTGCATGAAACATCCGTACGGCCACGCCGGCCTTGCGCACGCGCGCCGCAAAGGCCTCGCCGCGCTCGGTCGCACGGAAGTCCTCCGGCACGCCGGTCTGCACATAGGCCAGATCCCGGTAGCCCTGGGCAAGAAGGTGCCCGGCCATCATGGCCCCCACCTGCGAATGGCTGAAGCCTACCTGCACGAAGTTGCGCTCGGCAGCGTCGTGGTCCCACATCTCGAGAACCGGCAAGCCAGCAATCTGGGCCTGGCGCAGCATGGCCAGCGCGCGCGCGCTGTGCCGCCGTCCTGTAACCACCAGCGCCGATGGCGACCAGCCCAGCACGGTCCGAATCTGCTCCTCTTCGCGCTCCAGGGAATAGTTGGTCGACGCCAGCAGCAGTTCCAGACCGTGTCCATGCACGGTGTCACTGAGGCCCTGAACGGTCTCGGCAAAAATGGGGCTGGCAAAACTCGGGATGATCGCCGCCACGATGCGCGAGCGCCCGCTGGCAAGCATGCCGGCGTGCTTGTTCGGCGTGTAGCCGGTACTGGCCAGAGCGCGGGCGATGCGGTCCCCGGTCGCGCGCGCCACCTGCCCGGGCGCACGCAGATAGCGCGACACCGTCATGCTGGCGACGGCAGCCTGCGCGGCAACCGTGGCCAGCGTGACGCGACCATGCCCGCGCCCACGCGCCACGGGCAGTGCCGGCGCCGCGCCAGCACCAAGTGATATAGATGACTTCATAGGGTTTGCCATGATGACCTGACAGGATTACGGTGTTAATGTTAGCGCTAACAAAACACTTCGCCATCCGTGAAAACACCAAGCCTCAAGACCCTCGCCGATTTGCGTTCACGCCGCTGGTTTGCCGACCAGGGCATGCGCGGATTCGCGCACCGCCAGCGCATGCAGCAACAGGGCGTGCGGCGCGAAGACGTGATGGAGCGCCCGATGGTGGCCATCATCAACACCTGGAGTGACCTGTCGCCCTGCCATGCCCACCTGCGCGAGCGCGCGGAGGCGGTCAAGCGCGGCATTCTGCTGGCCGGCGGATTTCCGGTGGAGTTGCCGGCCATGAGCCTGGGCGAGGTGATGGTCAAGCCGACCACCATGCTGTACCGGAACTTTCTGGCGATGGAAGTCGAGGAACTGTTACGCAGCCTGCCGTGTGACGCAGCCGTGCTGCTCGCCGGCTGCGACAAGACGACGCCGGGCACGGTGATGGGCGCCATCAGCATGGACATTCCGACCCTGTTCTGCCCGGCAGGCCCCATGCTCAATGACCGTTACGTGAAAAATGGCGTGGCCCGCACCGTGGGCGCCGGCACCCACACCCGCATATTCTGGGACGAATACCAGGCCGGCAAAGTGAGCGCCGAGGAGATCCGGCATCTGGAATCGCGCATGACGCGTACGCCCGGGACCTGCAACACCATGGGCACGGCGTCCACCATGACCGCCATTGTCGAGGCGCTCGGGCTCACCCTGCCCGGTGCGAGTTCGATCCCCGCCATGGATTCG
>JANNDB010000302.1:0-3642 GCA_031387285.1 Betaproteobacteria bacterium
GCGTTTGATGAGCCACATCACGGCGGCCACGATCAAGCCAAACCCCGTGATCGCCGCGAAGGTGTGCAGTCCCAGGCCGGAAGACAGGCTGTAGGCGGCGCCCAAGGCCAGTATGCAGGCCTGTTCATTGAAATTTTGCACCGCGATCGAGCGCCCCGCCCCCATCAGGTTGTGGCCACGGTGCTGCAACAGGGCGTTCATGGGAACCACCAGGAAACCGCCGAGGGCGCCGAGCAGGATGAGGAACGGAGCGGCGACCCACACGTTGTCAATGAAGATCAGCAGAACGATCAAGCCACCCATGGCAATGCCGAGGGGCACCACGCGTGGTCCGTCCTCCAGGCGCATGCGCAACGAGGCCACCACGGCACCAATCGCCATACCGATGGCGACCACCCCTTGCAAGGCCGAGGCCTGGGTGACGGAATAGCCCAGTGCTGCGGCAGCCCAGGCCAGCACGATGAAACGCAGATTGCCGGCCACGCCCCAGATCAGCGTTGTCGCGGCAAGTGAAATCTGTCCGAGCTTGTCGCGCCACAGTCGCATGTTGCAGGCCCAGAAATCGGGTACCAGGGTGTGCAGTTGCTTGGGCAGCGGGCGCATCTCCACACCCGTATCGGGGATGTGCGTATTGAACCAGGCGGCCAGCAGGTAGACAAAGATCAGCACACAGATGGCAGCCTCCGGCGCGGTGTCGACGCTCGTGTCGATAAAGGGAAAGTCAAAGCCCAGCAGCATGCGGGAGATGACCGGGCCTACGAGTTGCCCTCCCAGCAACACGCCCAGGATGATGGAGGCGATGGTGAGCCCCTCGATCCAGCCATTGGCCTTGACCAGCTGGGATGCGGGCAACAGCTCGGTGAGGATGCCGTACTTGGCCGGCGAATACGCGGCCGCCCCGAGGCCCACAATGGCATAGGCCATCAAGGGGTGCGTACCAAACAGCATCAGCAGGCACCCGGCGACCTTGATGAAGTTGCTGATCAGCATGACCCGCCCCTTGGGCATCGAATCGGCGAAGGCGCCTACGAACGGTGCGAGGATGACATAGAACAGGGCGAACATGGGTACCAGCGCGGCCTGCTGCCACTGCGGCGACGCGCTGCTGCGCAACAGCTGCACCGCCCCGACGAAGAGCGCGTTATCTGCCAGCGAGCTGAAAAACTGCGCCGACATGATGGTGTAGAAGCCGCGCTTCATGCCATGGCGCTCAAGTGATCAGCCTGCAAGGGGCCGTGGGTTGGGGGAGGGTCTCCAAGGTGCGCCGGTTATATCATGCCGCGCCTGCGCTGCTCACCGCCTGCGCGTCCTGCCAGAATGTGTGCATGGCCGCTCGCGAGCCGATTCACCATGCCCAGACCCATACTCTGCACCATCCACCCTGAAGCACTTCGCCACAACCTGACGCGCGCGCGTGCCGCCGCACCCGACGCGCGCGTATGGGCGGTGGTCAAGGCCAACGCCTATGGCCACGGGATCGAGAATGTGTTCAACGGCCTGCGTGGCGCCGACGGCTTTGCCCTGCTGGACCTGGACGAAGCCCAGCGGGTGCGCGATCTCGGCTGGCGCGGGCCGGTGCTGCTGCTCGAGGGCGTGTTCGCCGCGCGTGATCTGGAGTTGTGCTCGCGCCTTGGCCTGTGGCATACGGTGCATTGCGATGAGCAGATCGACATGCTTGCCGCGCACAAGACCCAGGTGCCGCATCGGGTCTTCCTGAAGATGAACTCCGGCATGAACCGCCTGGGCTTTGCACCCCAGGCTTATCGTGCGGCATGGAAGCGGCTGGATGCGTTGACCCAGGTCGAGGAGATCTCCCTGATGACGCATTTCAGCGATGCCGATACGCCGCGCGGCATCAGCGCGCAGCTGGCGCTGTTTGACGCGGTGACGCGGGATCTGCCGGGGGAGCGCACCCTCAGCAACAGTGCGGCGACGCTGCGCCACATGGATTTGCCAGGCGCCAGTGGCGCGGTGGCGTCTGACTGGATCCGGCCGGGCATCGCAACCTACGGCAGCGCGCCAGACTTTCCCGAACATACAGCGGCCCATTGGGGCTTGCAGCCGGCCATGACACTGGAAGCCGGCATCATCGCCGTGCAGCACCTGCGTGCGGGCGATGTGGTGGGATACGGGTCTGCATTTGTGGCCGACGCGCCGATGCGCATTGGTGTGGTGGCCTGTGGTTATGCCGACGGCTACCCGCGCCTGTGTCCGACCGGCACAGCCGTGCTGGTGGGCTCGGTGCGCACCCGCACGGTTGGGCGCGTCAGCATGGACATGGTCACGATAGACCTCGAACCGGTGCCGCAGGCTGATTTTGGCAGTGCGGTCACCCTTTGGGGGCGCTCTGCCACAGGCGCTGTCCTTGCCATTGACGAGGTGGCGCGCGCCGCCGGCACTGTGGGGTACGAATTGATGTGTGCCGTGGCCCGGCGTGTGCCGTTTCAGGTGGGCTGAACAGCGTCTGGCCGACGCGCTCACAAGAAAACGCCGGGGGCCGCGCCCAAGTTTTCTTGCACCCCCTCGGGGGGCCTGGCGAAGCCAGGGCTGGGGGCGCTCAGTACAACCCGCGCATGCGCGCGTGCAGGCGCGCCAGGCCGAACAGGGCGTCGGTAAACGGGGTCTCGACCCCGGTCAACCGGCCCAATTCGCGCACGGCTCCCACCAGCGCATCGAGTTCGACCGGTTTACCCGCCTCCACGTCCTGCAGCATGGATGTCTTGAAAGCACCGAGCCTGCGTGTGACAACATGGCGGTCCTCGGGTTGCTGGTCTATTGCAAGCCCCAGGTGCGCGCCGATGGCCTTGGCCTCCAGCATGGAGCGGGAACCGAACCCCCGCACCAGATCGTCGTCCAGGATGCTCCCCGTGTCAGCGCCCGTAATGGCGCTGATCGGGTTGGTTGTCATGTTGCCCCACAACTTGTACCAGATCTCGCGCTGGACCTCCCGCGTGACCGGCGCGTCGAATCCGGCGCGTGCCAGCAAGTCACCAAGCGCCAGCACACGCTCGCTGCGTTGGCCGGATGGTTCACCCACGATGATGCGGTTGCCAAAGCCATGGCGCACGACACCCGGCGCCGGCACCGAGCAGCTTGCATGCACGACACTGCCGATGACGCGCTGGTGGGCTATGGCCGCCGCAATGGTGCCGCCCGGATCGACGCTGTCCAGACGGGTGCCTTGCAGGGTGCCCCCGAAGCCCTGGAGAAACCACCAGGGCACACCATTCATGGCGGTGAGCACGATGGTGGCAGGTCCGAGCAGTGGCGCGATCTGCTCCGCCACGTTTTGCAATGCCGGGCCCTTGACCGCCACCACCACGAGATCCTGCGGGCCCAGTGCCGCGGCGCTGTTGCTGGCCTGGACCCGATGCGTTTCGGTTTGCAGCTTGTCCGCGCCGCCCGACTGCAATTGCAGCCCGTTGGCCGCTAGTGCATTGAGCGTCGCACCACGCGCCAACATGGAAACGTCGCATCCCGCGCGCGCAAATCCGGCGCCCAGCCAGCCACCGATGGCCCCGGCGCCCACGATGCCGATGCGCTGCAGACGGGCCGGGCTCCCCGCGGCGGCGGTGCTCATTCGCGGTAACCCCTGTCGATGTGGTCCACCTGGCGCACCAGCGCGTCGAACATGTCGCGCCC
>JANNDB010000311.1:0-10572 GCA_031387285.1 Betaproteobacteria bacterium
TGGCGGCTATCCTGCTTTTTCTGCTGGCCTATGCGGTACTTGTGACGTTTTCTCGTGGGCTTTACGCGGCAGCCGTGGTGTCGGTACTGGTGTTTGTGCTCGTCATGGGTCTTGCACGGCGCGCGGATTCCAGAGGAAACCGGCCCCCCGTGTCTGTTGCGCGCCAAGGGGCTCAGTCGAGGATGCGTCGCGTCGCCTTGCCACTGGTCGCAGCAGGTGTTGTTGGCTGGCTGGCGCTAGGCGCGGACAGTTTCCTGGTGAACCGCCTGCTCAATACCGAACGGGTCTGGGCGGGGCGCCTGGATCACTGGGCCCAAGCCATTGCGCTGGTTCGCACGCCGGCAGACTGGCTCTTTGGAATCGGCCTGGGCCGGTTCCCGGCGCGTTACGCGGCCAGCGTTGTGGGGGGTGACTTTTCGGGGGCGGTCCATGTTTCCGATCGTGCGGCGGGCGAGTCGGGTGGGCGCACATTTGTCACGCTGCAAGGCCCCATTGCCACCGATGAAAAGGGTGGGCTGTTCGCCTTGACCCAGCGCATCAGTCCGGCTCCGGGGGCCCGTTACCTCGCAACAGGAAAGTACCGGGCTGCCGTCGAAACCGACCTGGTCCTTCAAGTGTGTGAGCGGCACTTGTTATACAACTGGAATTGTCAGGAGGCCGGTTTTCGGACTGATCCGCAGGCGCCGGGCTGGCAGGATTTCTCCCTGATCCTGCAGGGGGAGCGGTTTTCGACGCCCGCACTGCAAGTCCCGCGACTGGCGTTTTTTACGGTGTCTGTAGTGAACGCGGGCGGCCAGACGGACCTGACAGACATGCAACTGGCGCAGGGCGAACAGGCAGGCTTGCTCCTCAATGCTGATTTCTCCGCCGGTACGGGACGCTGGTTTCCTGCGGCACAATATTATTTCGAGCCGTGGCACGCCGACAGCCTGTTGCTGGATCTGCTGGTGGAGCGGGGCCTGGCCGGCTTGTTGGCGTTGGCGGCCCTACTTCTGGCAGCGGCCAAGGCTGTCGTCAGGTTGCAACGGAGGGATGCACACTACGCCGCCTGCCTGAGCGCCAGCCTGGCGGGCGCATTGGTGGTTGGCATGGTCAGCAGCGTGTTGGACGTTCCCCGGGTGGCATTCCTTCTGTATTTTGTGATGTTCTATAGCCTGGTCTGCGGGGGCCAGCCATCCGGTGCCCCCATGGAGCCGGAAAAAGTGCAGCCGAAGGCTCTGCCATGACGTGTAGTATCGGCACTCCGGTCGTTTGGCGCCTGTCGCCCATTGGCCACGATCGCAGTTTCAGGGACTTCGCGGTACATCCGTGACAGGTATACGAAGATGATCAAGATTTTCAACCATTACATCCACCGGCGAACCTTGCTGCAGATCCTGCTGGACCTGCTGCTCGTCGTCGGGGCCGTGGTTGCTTCCGTGGTATGGCGCGCCAGCGACCCGCTGATTGCCTTTTCATTGGCGTTGCCATCGGCAGCCGTTCTGGCCGTGCTGGCATTGATGCTGAATGGCGCCCTTGGCTTCTATCAAAGGGTGCACAACCGGTCGGTCAGCCAGTCCTGGGCGCGCGCAGTGCTGTTTCTCGCGCTGACCCTGCCAACCGCCTATTTTGTGCTGCATGTTGTCGCACTTGGTGTGCGGGACCGGGAGCTATTGATGATGACCGTGGTCGGGGGTCTCTTGCTGATGCTGGTGCATCGGGTCCACGTCGGCCATGCTGGTGCTTCATCGATGATGCGCCAGCGGGTGTTGATATTTGGTACGGGAACCCGCGCCAAGCTGGTCGGGCGCACCTTGCAGAAATCGGATCCCCATGTCGATCTGGTTGGGTATTACGCCAGCCCCAACGAATCCGTGGCAGAGGTTTCGGCGTGGGGTATTCTGTCCCCGAACATGTCGCTGACCGATATCGTCATGGAGCAACAGGTAGACGAAATTGTGGTGGCGCTCGCGGAGAGGCGCGGTGGCAGCATGCCATTGCGCGAACTGCTCGATTGCAAATTGCAAGGCGTCCGCGTTGTGGACATGGCAGCGCACTTTGAAAAGACCCTGGGGCAGATCCGGCTGGATTCGGTGTCTGCTGGCTGGTTGATTTTCGGTGACGGCTTCAGCCAGGGACTTTGGCGCACGGTTGTCAAACGATTGTTCGACGTGGTGTGCGCATTGATTTTGCTGGTAATCGCTTCTCCCGTCATCTTGCTCGCTGGCGTGCTGATCCTCCTGGAGAGTGGCGGCCCGGTCTTGTACCTCCAGGAGCGTGTCGGGCTTAATGGCAGGTTGTTCAACGTGGTCAAGTTCCGCAGCATGCGTACGGATGCCGAGCACGATGGCCAGCCGCGGTGGGCCACTGCGAAAGATGACCGCGTGACGCGTGTTGGCCGCATCCTGCGCAAGCTGCGCATCGACGAATTGCCGCAACTGTTCAGCGTGCTCAACGGCGACATGAGCCTGGTCGGCCCCCGCCCGGAGCGGCCCTACTTCGTGGATCGGCTGACCCAGGAGATTCCCTATTTCTCGGTTCGCCAGAGTGTCAAGCCTGGCGTCACTGGCTGGGCGCAGGTGCGTTACCACTACGGGTCTTCAGTGGAAGACTCGGCGGAGAAGCTGCAGTACGACCTGTACTACGTGAAGAACCACACCCTGTTCCTCGATTTGGTGATCCTTTTTGAGACGATTGGCGTCGTCCTGACCGCCAAGGGCGCTCAATAGCGCATCCGGACAACGCTACTTCCCACACCCCAGCCCCATGGAGTCCGACAACGCCCTGCTCACAGCCTGGAGCTACGGACTGGCCGGAGTTGTCTATAGCGTTTTTTCGCTCAGCCTGGTCGGTCGTGGTTATCTGCGCAAGCCGCGAGAGCTTCCCCGGCTGGTCCTGTTGGGCGCACTGGCAGTCAGCGCCTTGTGGGCGTGGTTGCTGGTTATTTCGCTGCTGATTGACCAGGGGCTGGTATTGCGCACGGCATTTGCCGCAGACGCATTGCGCTACGGAGCCTGGTTCTGGTTTCTGCTGGTTTTGTTGCGCAGGCGCCAGCAGGCCGATGCCGGTAACGCGATGCCGCGGCTGGCCCCCGTCGCGCTCCTGGTGTGGCTGGCTGCCGTCACATTCCAGGGCATGGCCTTGACGGGCTGGAGTCCGTCCGAGGGGTTGCGCAAGCTGGCCCTGTTCAGCGCCTTGGCGTTGCCGGTCATGGCGATGGTCTTGCTCGAGCAGTTGTTCCGCAACGTCTCGGATGACTCGCGCTGGAACATCAAGCCGCTTTCGCTGGGTCTGGCGGGGGCCTTCCTTTTTGATATCTACCTGTACTCTCAGGGCGTACTTTTCAACCGCCTCGACAGTGACGCCTTCAGCATCCGCGGCGCTGTACATGCGTTGGTCGTGCCGTTCCTGTTGATGTCCACATCACGCCATAGCGACTGGATCTCCCGCATCCAGATCTCGCGCAAGGCCGCGTTCCATTCGGCAACCTTGATGATGGCCGGTCTGTATCTGCTGTTCATTTCCGGTGTCGGCTATTACGTGCGCTATTTTGGTGGCGACTGGGGGCGTGCGCTGCAATTGGGCCTGGTATTCGTCGGACTGGTCGTCATGATGGTGCTGGCGCTGTCTGGCGCCGTGCGTGCGCGCATGCGGGTTTTCCTGGGAAAGCACTTCTTCCGCTATCGCTATGACTACCGCGAAGAGTGGCTGCGTTTCACACAGACCCTTTCGGCGAAGAATTCCCCGCAGGAAATGGGAGAACAGGTGATCCGTGGACTGGCGGACATGCTGGAGAGCCCGGGCGGAGGCCTTTGGCTGAAGAACCGCGGCGAGCCGAACTACCGCCAGACAGCGTGCTGGAACATGGCTACGTGCGCTGTTGCGGAGGCGGCGGACCAACCCTTGAGCCAGTTCCTGCTCACCAGCGGCTGGGTCGTCAACCTGGAGGAATACCGCTCCTACCCGCGTCGTTATGGCCAACTGGTATTGCCCGAATGGTTGCAGGAACTGCCGCAGGCGTGGCTCATTGTTCCGCTGGCGGTCGCCGATGAAATGATCGGCTTTGTCGTGCTTGCCCGGGCGCGGGCCCGCATGGATGTGAACTGGGAAGTCAATGACCTGCTCAAGACGGCAGGACGGCAAGCCGCCAGCTTCCTGTCGCAGATGCAGGCAACCGAAGCCCTGCTCGAAGTTCGCAAGTTCGATGCCTTCAACCGCATGTCGGCCTTTGTGGTGCACGACCTGAAAAATGTTGTGACGCAGTTGTCGCTGATGATGAAAAATGCCAAGCGCCTGCATGGCAACCCCGAATTCCAGCAGGATATGCTGATGACGGTGGAAAACTCGTTGGACCGCATGCGCCAGCTCATGCTGCAACTGCGCGAAGGTGCGACCCCGCCCGGCACCGTGGTGGGCGTCGACTTGCTGGAAATTGCCAGGCGCATTGCGTCGGTGTGCGCCGAACGGGGACGGGCGCTGGAACTCGACTGTGTCGAGGCTATCGTTACGCGCGGCCACGCGGAACGTATCGAACGCATCATCGGGCACATGGTGCAAAACGCCATGGACGCCACTGACATCGATGGCCGGGTCTGGTTGAAGCTCGACCGGAGTGCCGGGCAGGCGCTGATCGAAGTCGGTGATACCGGGCACGGCATGACCGAGGACTTCGTGCGCGAACGGCTTTTCAAGCCGTTCCAGACAACAAAAAAGGCCGGCATGGGCATAGGGGCCTATGAAAGCTTTCAGTACGTGCAAGAATTGGGTGGGAAAATCGATGTGCACAGCAAGGTGAATCGCGGAACCATCGTGACAATGCTGTTGCCCTTGTTCGAAATTCAGCGGCACTCGGACCTGCAACCTCTCGGAGCTTCATGACGACGGAAAAATCGCGCGCTTTGCTGATCGTCGAGGACGACCTTGCTCTGCAAAAGCAGATCAAGTGGTCGCTTGACCGCTTTGAGTCCGTGACAGCACATGATCGGGAGTCGGCATTGGTTCAGATGCGCCGGGCGACTCCAGCCGTCGTCACTATGGATCTGGGGCTGCCACCCGATGCCGACTCGGTATCCGAAGGTTTCAAGCTGCTGGAGCAGATCCTGGCAATTGACCCGGATACCAAAGTGATCGTCTTGACAGGCCAGAACGACCGTTCCAACGCGCTGCGTGCCGTGGCTGTGGGGGCCTATGATTTTTTTGCCAAGCCGTTCGAGCCGGAGCTGTTGAACCTGACAGTTGAGCGAGCATTCCGTCTGGCGGAGTTGCAGGCTGAAAACAAGCGCCTGCAGTCCATGCAGCATCCTGATGCGCTGTCGGGGTTGATGACGCGTGACCCGGGGATGCTCAAGGTGTGCAGGACGATAGAGAATGTGGCCGGTAGCAACGCCTCAGTCATGCTGTTGGGCTAAAGTGGCACCGTAAATGAGGTGCTGGCGCGTGGCCTGCATCAGGCCTCAACGCGCAAGGCCGGGAAATTCGTGGCGATCAACTGCGCTGCGATTCCCGAAAACCTGCTGGAGAGCGAGCTTTTTGGATATGAAAAGGGCGCGTTCACCGGTGCCGCCAAGCTGACGCTCGGCAAGATCGAGACGGCCAACGGGGGAACGCTGATGCTCGACGAAATCGGCGACCTGCCGATTTCGTTGCAGGCCAAACTGTTGCGCTTTCTGCAGGAGCGCACGATTGAGCGTATAGGCGGGCGCCAGGAGATCCCGGTCGACGTGCGCATCGTCTGCGCCACGCACCAGGACTTGACTGCACTGTCCAAGGACGGCAGGTTTCGCGAGGATTTGTACTACCGGTTGGCGGAGATCGTGATCAATATTCCGCCTTTGCGCGACCGTGTGGGTGACCCTGCATTGCTGGCGCATGCGTTTGTACGCCGCTTCTCGCAGGAACAAAATCGCAGCGCGATGAGTCTTTCCGAGGATGCCGTGCGTGCCATTGAAGCACACCCCTGGCCGGGCAATATACGCGAGCTCGAAAACTGTATCAAGAGGGCAACCATCATGGCAGACGGTAGCCAGATCTCGGTGGAAGAGGTTGGTTTGGGCCCCGTGAGTGATGAATTCGCCAACAGCACGCTGGATCTGCGGACACTTCGCGACGACACGGAAAGGCGTGCCATCATCGCGGCGCTGGGCCGTGTCAATGGCAATATCGTGAAAGCAGCGGAATTGTTGGGTGTGAGCCGTCCCACGCTGTACGATTTGATGCACCGGCTGGGGCTCAAGTAGGCTGGCCGCGGCAATTTCTTGTCAAGGAGACTGGTATGAATTTTTCATTTTTCGGTTCCAGGCCGCGCGGATTGCTGCTCGGACTCTTGGTTGCACTGGCAGTGGCGTCCTGCGGTGGCGAAAAGCCCGATGCCATGCTGGCGTCAGCCAGAGACTATCTGGCCAAGAATGACCCCAAGGCGGCCGTAATTCAGTTGAAGAACGCTCTGCAGAAGAACCCCGACCTTGCCGAGGGGCGGCTGCTTCTGGGGCAGGCCCTTCTGCGTACGGGCGACGCGGTGGGAGCCGAGACCGAATTGCGCAAAGCCCTGGCGCTCCAACATCCCAAGGAGGCCGTGGTGCCGGTGCTGGCACAGGCCTTGATGGCCCAGCGCCAAGCCAAAAAGCTGGTGGACGAGTTTGGCAGCACGGAGCTGAGTCAGCCTGCAGCCCAGGCCACCTTGAAAACGTCCCTCGCTAGCGCGCATGCCGCGATGGGTAAGCCCGCGCTTGCCGAGGAGGCGCTCAAGGCGGCGCTCGCAGCCGACCCGGCTTACGGCCCGGCGGTCTTACAGCAAGCAAAGGCGAAGGCCAATCAGAAAGACTATGACGGCGCTTTTGCCGTGGTGGACTCCATTCTTGCCAAGACGCCGAATGATCCAGAGGCTTTGAAGCTCAGGGGCGATCTGCTCTGGTATGGCAAGAAGGACGCTGAGGGGGCGGTTGCGGCGTATCGAAAATCAGTGGAGGGCAAGCCGGATTTCGTCGAAGGGCATTTCGCCATCTTGGCAATCCTGTTGCGTGACGCCAAGTTTGACGAGGCCGCAAAGCAGCTGGAGGCGCTGAAGAAGGTTGCCCCCAACGGTCCGGGGACCTTGTTTTTTGACACGATGTTCTCGTACCAGAAGAAGGATTTCAAGGCGGCGCGGGAGAAAGCGCAGCAACTGGTTCGCGTGGCGCCCAACGGTGCGACCGGCTTGCAACTTGCTGGCGCCATCGAGCTGGAATTCAATGCGCTCCTGCAGGCTGATGCGTATCTGAGCAAGGCGTTGCAGCTGGCTCCCGACACCATGTCGACCAGGCGCTTGTTGGCGAGTACGCAATTGCGGCAAGGGCAGGCAGTCAAGGCGCTTGCCACTGTCGCGCCACTTTTGAAGTTGGACAACCTCGACGGGGCGACTTTGGCGGTGCTGGGGGAGGTCTATCTGCAAAACGGAGACGCCAAGAAGGCCGAGGAGTTTTTCGGCAAGGCAGCCAAGCTCGATCCGAAGAATGACAAAACGCGTACCTCGCTGGCGCTGACGCATATGGCTGCGGGCCGTGACGCGGCCGGACTTGCCGAATTGCAGGACATCGCAACTACGGAGTCCGGTACGACTGCGACGCTCGCCCTTATCAGCGCAAGCCTGCGGCGCGGCGACTTTGCGGCCGCTCTCAAGGCGATTGACCTGCTCGAAAAGAAACAGCCTGGAAAGCCGCTCGCTGCCAACCTGCGCGGCCGAACGTACCTCGCAAAAAAGGACATTGAGAACGCGCGCAAGAGCTTTGAGAAGTCCTTGGAGATTGACCCGACGTTTTTCCCTTCCGTTGCCAGTCTGGCCGCGCTGGATATGGCAGAGAAGAAGCCGGAGGATGCCCGCAAACGCTTTGAGGCGGTACTGGCGAAAGACCCCAAAAACGGCCAGGCCCTGATGTCCATTGCGCAGTTGCGGGCCAGTTCAGGCGGCAACAAGGACGAAGTCGCTGAATTGATCGGGCGAGCAGTGACGGCGAATCCGACCGACAAGACGCCACGCTTGTTGCTGGTGGACTTTCTGCTCGCCAACAAGGACGCCAAGCAGGCGCTGGCTGCCGCACAGTCCGCCGTTGCCGCGCTGCCGGAAAGCCCTGAGGTCATGGACGCACTTGGCCGCGCACAGCAGGCCTCGGGGGATATGAATCAGGCGCTTGTGGCCTTCAATAAGGTCGCGGCCATGCAACCGGTGTCACCGACGCCGCAGATGCGCCTTGCGGACGCCTACATGGCGGCAAAGAACAAGGAAGCCGCTGCCCAGAGCCTGCGCAAGGCCTTGGCGTTGAAGCCTGACCTGCTCGACGCGCAACGTGGTTTGATAATGATTGCGCTGGACAGCAAGAATTACGACGAAGGCGTGCGTGTCGCCCGTTCGATGCAGAAGCAAAGTCCGAAGGAAGCTGCCGGCTACCAGTTTGAGGGCGACATTGCGGCGGTGCAAAAGAAGTGGGATGCCGCCGCGGAAGCCTACAGGAGCGGCCTCAAGCAGGTTGCAGAACCTATGCTGGCTGTCAAGTTGCATGGTGCACTGGGCGCCGCCAGCAAGTCTGCAGACGCCGAAAAACTGCAGGCTTCCTGGCTGAAGGACAACCCAAAGGACGTCGTGTTTCGTATGTACCTTGCGGATATCGCCCTCGCCCGCAAAGATTTCGCGTCCGCCGAGAAGCAATACCTGGGCATCCTGCAGCTGCAATCCAACAATGTGATGGCCCTCAACAACCTGGCCTGGGTCACCGGAAAGCTGAACAAGGAGGGGGCCATCGCATACGCCGAAAAGGCGGTTGCGCTCGCGCCAAGGCAAGCAGCCTTCCTGGATACGCTGGCCATGCTGTATTCAGACAAGAACGACTACGCCAAGGCGCTGGAGTGGCAGAAAAAGGCGGTGGCGCTGGCGCCGGATGCTCCGGGATACCGTCTGAATCTGGCAAAAATCCACATCAAAGGCGGCAAGAAAGATCTGGCGCGGCAGGAACTTGACGCCCTTGTCAAGCTGGGTGACAAGTTTCCCGCCCAGGCAGAAGTGGCGACGCTGTTGAAAAGTCTGTAGTTGGCAGTTTCCGTGCAACCAGCGATACCGGGCCCGGTCTCACGCCGCTGCGCAGTCCTGGCGGTCCTGGTGTTGGCCACTGCTCCTTGGCTGCCGCTGCAGGCCGAGCTGGTGGAGGCAGTCGCTCGCGTCAAGCCGTCAGTCGTCATCGTTGGTACTTTTCGCAGTACTGACAGTCCGCGATTTCGTTTGCGCGGAACCGGTTTTGTGGTCGCCACAGGCAACACGGCTGTCACCAATGCCCATGTGCTTCCCGAACCAACCGAAAATGCCGAAGGTATGACGCTGGTGGTGCAGGTAAGGATTTCGCCGCAGGAGTTGGGCATGCGCACTGCCACGGTGCTCGAGATCGACCGCATTCATGATCTTGCCTTGCTGCGCTTTGACGGTGCTGCAGTGCCAGCTCTCAAGCTCGCCGACTCCGATGCGGTGCGTGAAGGCCAATCTGTCGCTTTCACTGGATTCCCGATTGGCGGCGCGCTCGGTTTCTCACCCGTCACGCATCGGGCCACAGTCTCGGCAATCACCCCGGCGGCATTGCCTGCGCCGTCGTCGCGCTTGCTCTCAGAAGCCACCATTCGTGGTGTGCGCGCCGGCACGTTTGACATCTTCCAACTCGATGGCACGGCTTACCCAGGCAACAGCGGCGGCCCCCTGTTTGACGCTTCCAGCGGCGATGTGGTGGGTGTCATCAACATGGTGTTGATCAAAGGTACCCGTGAGGGGGCATTGAGCCAGCCTTCCGGGATCAGCTACGCCATTCCGTCCCGGTTCGTTGTGCAACTGCTTGATCGCGCGGGTATCCGGTAAAAGACTGCCGCAGTTCGCGCGGCCGGTCAATCGGTCATGAACCGGGTTGCGTTTTCCAGATCCTCGTGGGTTACGCCCGAGGTCAGCGCCCCGACAAATTTGCGCCACGCGCGATCCGGTTCGGCCAGCGTAAAGCCGTAGAAGATGTTGCCACCGTTGTCCTTGCCGCGCACGGCCATGGCGCGCACGGTGGATTGTTCGTTGTTACCCAGCTGGATCGTCGCGTTACCCCATTGCTTGGTCGGGATCGGCGCTTTCGAGTGCGCCAGGAAACCGAAATTCGACAGCTCCACCACCCGCAACGGCGTCATCTCTGATTTCCCGTTGACCGTCAGCAGGAAATTGCCCGGACACTTGAGCGAGTACCGCTGGTGCTGGCGCAGATGCTTGCCGGATTCGCTGCCGGCATCTAAAGGCGGCAGCATGCGCTGGTGCTCCGGCAGGTTGTAGATGGAGTGCAGCATGATCCTCTCGCGCATGCCGAGTTGCTCAAACACCTTCGTTCGCTTGTTGAAAAAATGGTCCAGCAGGTCGCTCGTCATCACCGGATCATTGGTGGTGTAGTAACGCCGGTTCGGTAGCTGGATATTGGGCAGCTTCAAGCGCACGAAATAGTCGTACATGTTCTTTGTACGAGGCTTACGGTCGTATATCTGCTTGTATTTCCGTGGTGCGTTGCGCAAATCCAGTGAGGCGCCCACCGCTGGCGCGCCGTTGGCGAAGTCGTA
>JANNDB010000338.1:0-1732 GCA_031387285.1 Betaproteobacteria bacterium
TGGAACTGGCCCGCGAGAACACGCGCCTGCAGCGTGAACCGATCGACGTGCTGCTGCTGGCGCGCTGCGCCGTCGCGGCTCGGCAGCCGCAGGCGCTGCGCGAGGCGCAACAGATACAACGCGACATGGGCTTGCACGATGTGCGCATCGCAGACGTTCGCTGAGTCCGTGCGGCGCGCACGTCGCGCGTTGGCGGCCCTGCTGCTGGCCGTCGTGCTGGGGCCGGCATTTGCACACAAGTCCAGCGACGCCTACCTGTTTGCCGCAACTGACGGCAATGGGACGACGCTGCGCGTTGATGTTGCCTTGCGCGACCTCGACACGGTCCTGCCACTCGACAGCGACGGGGACGGCCGCATCACCTGGGCGGAGGTCAAGCAGGCGCGCCCGGCGATCGAGGCCTATCTGCGCTCGGGCGTCAGTCTGCAGGGCTGCACACTTGCAGGCGCGCGATTGGCCCTGGAACAGCGCGCCGACGGTGTCTACGCGGCAACCACGTTCGACGCGGCCTGCCCTACCGAATGGTTGCCGCAGCCCGGCGCCATCCGCTACACCCTGTTTGCCGGCATCGACCCGACACACCGTGCCATCGCCCGCATGCAAAAGGGCCAGGATGCGCCGCTGCTGCGCCTGATCGATCCGCGCGAACCCCAGGCTCCGGCCCCCCTCGTTGCGCCCGTATCCGCCCTGCTCCCTTTGCAAAATGACTCGCAGACACCGCCAGTCGCCGCAATGGCGGACACCCCGTCGCCCGCGGGAGGGTTTGTCGTCGAGGGTATCGGGCACATCCTGGGCGGTTTCGACCACATGCTGTTCCTGCTGTGTCTGCTGCTGCCCGCTGTCATGGTGCGCAATCCAGCAGGATCCGCACGCGCGTGGTCGCCGGTGCAACACCCGGCGCAAGCTTTGTGGCCACTGGTGGGCATCGTGACCATGTTCACGCTGGCGCATTCGATCACGCTGGCACTGTCGGCGTTCGACTGGGTCAGCCTGCCATCGTCCATCATCGAACCCGCGATCGCCGTGACCATCGTGTTGACGGCAATGGACAACATCTGGCCGCTGTTCCGCTTTCCGCGGCCGGCAGTCACTTTTCTGTTCGGCCTGGTCCATGGTTTTGGTTTTGCCGGCGTACTGGCCGAGCTGCACCTGCCGGCGGGCCAGTTTGCCTGGGCCTTGCTCCAGTTCAACCTGGGGCTGGAGCTCGGTCAGCTAGCCCTGGTAGGAACCGCGGTGACGGCGCTGTACCTGCTGCGTGAGCGGCCTGCCTACCCGCGATGGGTGATTGCCGGTGGATCAAGCGCCGCCATGCTGATCGGCGCCTGGTGGTTTGCTGAACGCGTCGGCGCACTGTCGCCACTGGCGTAGCGACGCGCCGCGATCAGGAGGCCACGTCGGCGCCGTTGTCGGCCAGCAGGCCGCGCAACAGGCCGCGATGGCAATGCGCCTCATCGGCGCAATAACAACCCACCGAGAAATTGCTGCTGTGCGACAGAGCGGCCAGCAACGCCAGCGCGTGCCGGGCCTCGGGCTGCGCCATCTCTGCCTTGTACTTGCGCACAAACACTGCCCACGACGCGGCAGTGGTCGAAGCCTGGGCGAGTTGCATGGTCGGGACGCTCGGCGCGAGCGTGGGGAACCACACGTCGTACCAGTTCTGTCTGGCGAACTCGGATTTCGGCACCCCGCGCGGCGGGCGCCGCACCGTGCCGATACGGGTTCCTTCATTCGC
>JANNDB010000360.1:0-1858 GCA_031387285.1 Betaproteobacteria bacterium
ACCGGACGCTGCCGGCGCAGGTGCAACAGGCTGTGGACGTGTGGGCTGCGCTGGGATGCCGCGTGGTCAAGATGACGCCAGAAGGGCACGATGCCGCTTTCGCCGCCATCAGCCACCTGCCCCACCTGATCGCATTTGCGCTGATGAACGCCATTGCTGACCAGCCGGCCGGCAAGGATTTCCTGTCGCTGGCAGGGCCGGGCTTTCGCGATTTCAGCCGTATTGCCGCGTCCGACCCAACCATGTGGCGCGATGTCATGATCTCCAACCGCGAGGAACTGCTGGCACAGTCCAAGGCGTTCCAGCGCGCGCTGCAGGCGCTGGAGTTGATGATCCAGAACGGCAACGGCGACGCCCTGCTCGAACGCATCGAACATGCCAGCGCCACCCGTGCGAACTGGAGCATGTCCAAGCAGCAGAAGTAATGTTCGCGACGCGGTTCCTGGACATCGCGCCGCTGCAAGGCGTCAACGGCTCCCTGCTGTTGCCCGGCTCCAAGAGCATCTCCAACCGGCTGCTGCTGTTGTCCGCCCTGAGCCAGGGCACAACCCAGTTGCACGATCTGCTGGATTCCGACGACACGCGGGTCATGCTCACCGCCATGGAGGCGCTGGGTTGCGCCGTGGCGCGGGATGGCCAGAGCGTGCGCGTCGACGGCCAGGGTGGGAGTCTGCCGGTGCGGCGCGCCAAACTGTTCCTCGGCAACGCCGGAACTGCCATGCGGCCCCTGACTGCGGCGCTGGCCGTACTCGGCGGCGAATACGAGCTAGGTGGTGTGCCGCGCATGCACGAGCGCCCCATCGGCGATCTGGTGGATGCCCTGCGCCAGCTTGGTTGCCAGATCGACTACCTGGGCGCCGAGGGATACCCGCCGCTGCGCATCGGCACACCGCAGCTGCGCCTGGATGCGCCGATTCACGTGCGTGGAGACGTGTCCAGCCAGTTCCTCACCGCGCTGCTGATGGCATTGCCGCTGGTGGCGCGCCAGGACATCCACATCGTGGTCGACGGCGAACTGATCTCCCGCCCCTATATAGAAATCACGCTGAACCTGCTGGCGCGCTTCGGCGTGCATGTGCGTCGGGAGGGCTGGCAGCGCTTCGTCATCCCGGCCGGCAGCAGTCTGCGCTCTCCCGGAACGATGCACGTGGAGGCCGATGCATCATCGGCCAGCTATTTCATCGCCATGGGCGCCATCGCTGCCCACTCCGGCCAGGCGCTGCGGATTCTGGGCGTGGGGGCGGATTCGATACAGGGTGACATCCGCTTCATCGACGCCGCGGCGTTGATGGGGGCGCGGGTCCAGAGCGGCCCGAACTGGTTGCAGGTGGACCGCGAACCGGCACTCGCCAACAAGCCATTGCGCGCGATCGATCTCGACTGCAACCACATTCCAGATGCCGCGATGACACTGGCCGTGATGGCGCTCTACGCCGACGGGCCCAGCACCCTGCGCAACATCGCCAGCTGGCGCGTCAAGGAGACTGACCGGATTGCCGCCATGGCCACCGAACTGCGCAAGTTCGGTGCGCTGGTGGACGAAGGGCCGGACTTCATCCGCGTCACACCACCGGCCGGCACTGCCGCCTGGCGGGCCGCGGCTATCCATACCTACGACGACCACCGCATGGCCATGTGCTGCGCGCTGGCGGCATTCAACCCGGCCGGCTTGCCGGTGCGCATTCTCGATCCGCAATGTGTAGCCAAGACCTTCCCTGACTATTTCGAAACCCTGTTTTCGGTAGCGCAGACACCGACCAGCCGCATCCCGGTGCTGTGCGTGGACGGGCCCACGGCCTCCGGCAAGGGAACCCTGGCGGCCGAACTGGCGCGCCAGCTCGGCTACCACTTTCTCGAT
>JANNDB010000361.1:0-5167 GCA_031387285.1 Betaproteobacteria bacterium
GCGTTTCTGGTTGTTGATGCTGGCTGTCAGGCGGGTCAGCAGGTCGTTGACGGCAGACACCAGGGGCGCCACCTCTTGCGGGATGGACTGGTAGTCCAGAGGGCTGAGGTCATCCGGCTTGCGCGCCCGGATGCGTTCTTCCAGACTGTTGAGCGGCCTGATGGCGTACGCCAGCCCGACCCATACCAGCAGTACGGCCAGCGGCAGGATGACAAACTGGGGCAGCATCACCCCTTTGACAATCTCGGTTGCCAGCACGGAGCGTTTGTCCAGTGTTTCGGCGACCTGGATCAGTGCCGGCCTGGCGCCGGGAACGTCCAGCCGCAACCAGGTATAGGCGATCTTTACCTCGTTGCCCCGGTACTCCGCGTCGCGCAGGCGAACCTCGTCGAAAAACGGCGCCTCGGTGTCGTCGGGCAGAGGCAGTTCGCGCTCTCCGCTGAGAAACTCGGCCTTGGCGCCCAGGATCTGGTAGTAGACCGTGTCGCTCTCGTCGGCGCGCAGCAGTTCGCGCGCGGGCAGCGGCAGGCTGAACTGGACCTGCCCTTTCTTGACAACCACCAGGCGTGCCAACTCGCCCACGTTGTATGAAAGTGCCCGGTCAAACGGTTTGCCAGCGACGTTCTGGGCAACAAACCAGGTCAGCACCAGGCTGATGGGCCACAGCAGCAGCAGGGGCGTGAGCATCCAGTCGAGGATCTCGCCGAACAGCGAGCGTTGCTCTTTCTGGAAGATCTTCAAGATGGTCGCAGGCGGAGGCGCCGCCTGTCAGGAAACGGGATGTGCGCGCAATGCGTCAACCCGGAATTTTTTCGAGGCAATACCCCAGGCCACGCACGGTCGCGATGCGGATCGGACCTTTCTCGATCTTCTTGCGCAGCCGATGGATATAGACCTCGATGGCGTTGTTGCTGACCTCCTCGCCCCACTCGCACAGGCGCTCGACCAGCTGGTCCTTGCTGACCATGCGGCCGGTGCGCTGCAGCAGCACTTCCAGCAGGCCCAACTCGCGCGCGGAGAGGTCGATCATCTTGCCGTCGATGGTGGCCACACGGCCGGCCTGGTCGTAAGTTAGCGGTCCATGGCGGATGCTGTCGCTGGCGCCACCCATATGTCGTCGCACCAGGGCGCGCACCCGGGCCTCCAGTTCCTGCAGGCTGAACGGCTTGGCCATGTAGTCGTCGGCGCCGTAGTCCAGGCCTTTGACCCGCTCGTCCACACTGTCGGCCGCGGTCAGGATCAGTACCGGCAGTGATGATCCCCGGGCGCGCAGCCTGCGCAGTACTTCGAGGCCGTGCATCTTGGGAAGACCCAGATCGAGGATCAGCAGGTCGAATTCCTTGTTGGTCATCAGGGCCGCGTCGGCCTCGCTGCCGTTGGAGACATGATCAACCGCAGCGCCGGTGCCACGCAGGGCGCGCAACAGTCCGTCGGCCAGAACCCGATCATCTTCTGCAATCAGAATACGCATCGTTGTCTCCTGCCGGATCAGCAGCCCGGTCTTGGTCCATTCTATGGGGCGGCGTAGGCTTCGAGTCCGAGGTGAATCACGGTTGCGACGTCGCTCCCGACGGCGGCGGAGAATTCCGCCTGTGCCTGGGTCACGGCGCGCTGGTAGGCGCGCAGCCACTGGATTCCGGTTGCGGTGAAGACAATGCGGATCGCCCGGGCATCGCGTGGTTCGGCATCGCGCCGCACCAGATCCCACCGCCCACACTGGTCGACCAGTTTGCCCATGGCCTGCTTGCTGACCCGTGCGCGCCGGGCCAGTTCGGTCAGGCTGCAGCCCGCCTCGGGCAGGTGGCGCGTCAGGTGGATGTGCGCCGCGCCGAGTTTCCCGCGCGCCGCAAGGTGGGCCAGTGCCAATGAAAGTTCCACGTCGCCGGCCATGAGCGCCAGCACGCGCGCGTCAAAGCGCAGGGATGCCAGGGTCAGCAGCTGGCCCAGGTGGGTTTCGCGCCAACCGGCGTGCAAGGCAGTCATGGCCATCCGGAAATCGTAAACCAAATTGATGAAAATTCGACTTTACTGAAACCAACAAGTCAAGATAAGATACTGTTCAAGCATCCAGCCTGTTTTTATCACCAGACTGATTGACCCGCCCGTCATCAAACCCAAAGGAGATTTCCATGGATACCGCAGTCAGAGCCATTACCGCAGCCAGCAGTGAAAAAGCCAAGGCGCTCCAGGTCGCCCTGGCGCAGATCGAAAAGCAGTTCGGCAAGGGCACCATCATGCGCCTGGGTGAAGGCGAGGTGATCGAAGACATCCAGGTCGTCTCCACCGGTTCCCTGGGGCTGGACATCGCGCTCGGCGTGGGCGGCTTGCCGCGTGGCCGGGTGATCGAGATCTACGGCCCGGAGTCATCCGGCAAGACCACGCTCACGCTGCAGGCCATCGCCGAGATGCAGAAGACCGGCGGCCAGTGCGCCTTCGTCGACGCGGAACATGCGCTGGATATCCAGTACGCCCAAAAGCTGGGCGTCAACCTGCAGGATCTGCTGATCAGCCAGCCCGACACCGGCGAGCAGGCGCTGGAAATCGTCGATTCGCTGGTGCGCTCCGGTGCGGTCGACCTGATCGTGGTCGACTCGGTGGCAGCACTCACCCCGAAGGCCGAACTCGAAGGCGAAATGGGCGACTCCCTGCCCGGCCTGCAGGCCCGGCTGATGAGCCAGGCCCTGCGCAAGCTGACGGCGCATATCAAGAAGACCAATTGCATGGTGATCTTCATCAACCAGATCCGCATGAAGATCGGTGTGATGTTCGGCAGCCCCGAAACCACCACGGGCGGCAATGCGCTCAAGTTCTATGCGTCGGTACGGCTGGACATCCGGCGCACCGGCACGATCAAGAGGGGCGACGAGGCCATTGGCAACGAGACCAAGGTCAAGGTCGTCAAGAACAAGGTGGCGTCGCCGTTCAAGACCGCCGAGTTCGACATCCTGTTCGGGGAAGGCATCAGCCGCCAGGGCGAGATCATCGACATGGGCGTGAATGCCCAGATCCTGGACAAATCGGGTGCCTGGTATGCCTACAACGGCGAAAAAATCGGTCAGGGCCGCGACAACGCACGCGAGTTTTTACGCGAAAACCCGGCACTGGCGCGTGAGATCGAAAACAAGGTGCGCGAATCGCTGGGTATTCCCTTGCTGCCAGAGGCGGAGCCAGGCGAGGTGAAGCCGGCGAAGGGCGGGAAAAAGGCTGAATAAGCGTCTGCCGGCGGCATACCACCCGCGCCAGATTCGGGTTGAACTGTGGCAACCCAGCCAATTTCCCTCAAGGGACGGGCCTTGCGCCTGCTTGGCGCGCGGGAATACGCGCGCGCCGAGCTTGGCCGCAAGCTGGCGCCCCACGCGGAAAATGCCGGCCAGATCGAAAGCGTGCTCGATGAACTGGAAGCCAAAGGCTTCCTCAGCGAGCAGCGCGCCGCCGAGTCGGTGGTGCATCGACGCGCTCCGCGCCTGGGCTCGGCGCGTATTCGACAGGAACTGCGCGCCAAGGGCCTGGCGCCCGAACTGATACAGCAAACCCTGGCGGGCCTTCAGGCCTCCGAAGTGGCGCGCGCGCGCCAGGTATGGAGCCGCAAGTTCAGTGCGCAACCCGCCTTCGGCGACCCGGCCGCGCATGGCCGCCAGATGCGCTTCCTGCTTGCGCGGGGATTCAGCGTCGACGTGGTTCGCCGCGTGGTGTCGGGCGGCGAAGACGACTGGGCGCCAGCAACGTCATGACGGGCTTTTCCCTGACGTGCGCGCAAACGCCGCTGTTTAGAGGCCCAGCATCAACTTGAGGTTTTGTACCGCCGCGCCGCTCGCGCCCTTGCCCAGGTTGTCGAGACGGGCAATGAGGACCGCCTCATTGCCGGCACCGGCGGCAGCGGAGCCGGGAAACACGCGTAGCTCCATCCGGTCGGTGTTGCGCAGCGCGACCGTGTCAAGCTTGCCGTCTTCGGTGGCTGCCTCGACCGTGACCCATTCACTGCCCTGGTAGTGCGTGCTGAGCACCTGGCGCAGGTCGGCCACCGAGGGCCTGCCTGGCAACTGGTCCAGATGCAGGGGCAACTGCACCAGCATGCCTTGTTTGAAATTGCCCACGGCAGGTATGAACAGCGGGCGGCGCGTCAAACGCGAGAACTGCATGATTTCCGGCACGTGTTTGTGCTTCAGGCCCAGCGCGTAGAGCTCGAATTCGGGCGCCACGCCGCTCTCGAAGGCTTCAATCATGGTGCGCCCGCCACCCGAGTACCCGGTGACGGCGGGGATGGTCAGGGGGTGGTCGGCGGGTAACACGCCGGCATCGACCAGGGGACGGAGCAGGGCGATCGCGCCGGTGGCATAACAGCCAGGGTTGCTCACGCGGCGGGCGCTGGAAATGGCGGCCTTCTGGCCGGGCACGAGCTCCGCGAAACCATAAACCCAGCCGGGTGCGACGCGATGCGCCGTGGAGGCGTCAATGATGCGCGGGCCGCTGCCGGCGCTGGCCATTGCGTCCACCATGGCGACCGATTCAACTGCGACGGAGTCGTGCAGGCACAACACGACCAGGTCGGCCTGGGCCATCAGGGCCTGTTTGGCCTGGGCCTCCTTGCGCAACTCGGGCGCGATGCTCAGCAGTTGTATCTGGGGCATGGCCTGCAGCCGTTCCCGGATCTGCAGACCGGTTGTGCCGGCCTCGCCGTCTATGAATACCTTGGCCATGGTGCTGCCTGTTCTCGTGCGGATGGGCGGATGCGGCGCGCCATCGCTGGCGCGCCGGTTTGGTGCGTTGCAGCATGATACATTCGATAACCAGCCCCGGTTGACAGGGTGCCTTTGTGCGCCCCGAGGCGGGTCTGTCTGATCGTCCCCACTCCAAGAGGCCTCATGAAAATTCACGAATACCAGGGCAAAGAGTTGCTGCGCAAGTTCGGGGTTCCAGTGCCCAAGGGCATTGCGGCATTCACGGTGCAGGAAGCCGTCGAAGCCGCGCAGAAACTGGGCGGCCCGGTGTGGGTTGTGAAGGCGCAGATCCACGCCGGCGGGCGCGGCAAGGGCGGCGGCGTGAAACTGGCGCGCTCCATCGATGAGGTGCGCACGCTGGCCGGGCAAATCCTGGGCATGCAACTGGTTACGCACCAGACCGGCCCCACGGGCCAGAAAGTAAGGCGGCTGCTGATCGAAGACGGCGG
>JANNDB010000364.1:0-1750 GCA_031387285.1 Betaproteobacteria bacterium
AATGCCTCAGTCGCTTTTGTTGCGCGCCGACGAGGTGATTCAGTGAAACGACGCGATACGGTTTTCGGTTTCATTGCACTTGGCGCGACAGGCGCGCCGCTTGTGATGGCCCAGCAAGCCAACAAGGTCTGGCGCATCGGCTATTTGAGCAATGGGGCCAGGGCGGGTGCCTACGTTGGGGCGTTCCTCGACCAGCTTCGCCTTCTTGGTTATGTAGAAGGGCGTAACCTGGTCATCGAATTCCGCTCGTCCGACGGCAGGGTCGAGCGGCTGCCGGAGCTTGCCGCCGAGCTGGTACGGCTCAATGTGGACCTCATCATGGCCCATTCTTCGGAGCCGGCGGCTGCGGCGTTGCGAGCGACGAACAGCATTCCGATCGTTTTCGGCGTCTCGGGCGACCCGGTCGGTCTTGGTCTGGTCGCCGGCTTGGCGCGCCCAGGCGGCAACATCACCGGCCTGTCCAACAGCTCGTCTGAGCTGGTCGGCAAGCGGTTCCAGTTGTTGCGCGAACTCATGCCCAAGGCCTCGCCAATCGCCGTGCTGGTCCATCGCGGCATTCCGGCCACGGCGATCTTCATTGACCAAGTTCAGGAGGCGGCGCGGCGCATGGCTGTCACCCTGTCGGTCCATCAGGCAACCGGCGCTGATGATCTGCCGGGCTTGTTTGCGGCAATGCAGCGAGAGCGGGCCCAGGCGCTGCTGGTGCAGGGAGTCTCTTTCACTGTCCTACATCTGCAGCGCATCGTCGATCTTGCGTTGCAGCAACGATTGCCCGCCTCCTTCGAGACCCGCGAATTCGTGGCTGCGGGCGGGCTGGTGAGTTACGGGGCCAACCTCCTGGACATGTACCGCCGCTCCGCGCAACTTGTGGACAAGATCCTCAAAGGAGCCAAACCGGCCGACATGCCGGTCGAGCAGCCGACCAAATACGACGTGGCCATCAACCTCAAGACCGCCAAGGCACTGGGCATCACCATCCCGCAGTCAGTGCTGCTGCGCGCCGACGAGGTGATTCAATGACAACGCGAAGTGCTTCGGTGCAGACCCCGGCCGCGCAGCCATGTGACTCCGGAACCCATCGCCGCGCCTGGTTGGTAGCCACGGCGGGCACGGCGCTGTTGGGCGGGTTTGGCGCGCGGCCGTCAGTTGCCCAGCCCGGACAAGCAGTTCAACACATCGGGTATCTGACGGTCGGCAGCGCGGCCAGTACCGCTGCCGGCGTGCAGTCTTTTCGCGAGGGTTTGCGCGAGCGCGGCCATGTCGAAGGCCGCGGCGTGGTGCTGGATGTGCGTTATGCGGAGGGCCGCGCGCAGGACCTGCCGCGCCTGGCCGCCGAACTCGCGGCGCTCAAGCCGGCGGTGATCGTCGCGCTGGGACAGGCCGCCGACGCTGCGCTGGCCGCCACGGCCGCGCTGGCCACGCCCATCGTGTCATTGGGCGACCTGGTTGCCTCGGGCTACGCGGCGCAGCTCGGGCGCCCGGGCGGGCGGGTGACGGGGATCAGCTTTCTGCCTTTTCCGCTGAATGCCAAGCGCCTGGAACTGCTCGCACAGACCTTGCCCCGGGGCAGCGCCGTGCTCAATCTGGCCGGCCTGCAACCGCTGCCCGGAGCCATGCAGATGGTCGAAGACGCCGGGCGCACGCTGGGGCTGGTGACGCACGCGGCGTTTGCGAACACGGTGGCCGAGATCGACGCGGCCTTCGCAGCCGCGCGCCGCCTGCGCGTGGCCGGGGTCAACGTGCTCAACTC
>JANNDB010000518.1:0-2392 GCA_031387285.1 Betaproteobacteria bacterium
CGCTGGACATCGAGCTCTTCGAACGCGCAATTGCCAACCTGGTCGACAACGCCCTGAAGTTTTGCGGCGCTGGCGACCGGATATCGCTGGCTGCGGTCACGCGAGGTGGCCACGTGGAAGTCAGTGTGAGCGATACCGGGCCGGGCATTGCACAGGCGGACCTGCCGCGGCTGTTCGACCGCTTCTACCAGAGCCGCAACTCCGTGGCGCCCGCCACCGGGGAAGGCGGCAAAGGCCTGGGGTTGGCCATCGTCAAGCGTATTGCCGAGTTGCACGGTGCCGAGGTATCGGTGCGCAGCGAGGCCGGAGCGGGAACCTGTGTGACCCTGGTCCTGCCGAGGGCGGCGCTGTGAGCCTCGCCGGGCTTGCGCCACGCGGCTCCAACTGCGGCTGGTAGCAACGGCCATGAGCGAGCCGGTACGTCTGTCCAAGCGTGTTGCCGCCATGCTGGCGTGTTCGCGGCGCGACGCCGAACACTATATTGAAGGCGCCTGGGTTCGCGTCGACGGCGCTGTGGCGCAGACGCCGCAGGCCCGCGTGCGGGCCGAGCAGAGTGTCGAGATCGACCCGAAGGCGCGCCTCTTGCCCCTGGTGCCGGTGACGCTGCTGGTGCACAAGCCGGCGGGCGACGATTGGGACGGGACGGGCAAGCAGCCGGCTGCACGTTGGCTGGTGCCGCAGAACCATTGGGGGCAGGACCGCAGCGGAAATCGGGTACTGCAACGCCATCTGGCCGGGCAGGTGTGCGTGACGCCGCTGGAGCGCGCGGCCAGTGGCCTGCTGGTATTCAGTCAGGAATTCCCGGTGCGTCGCAAATTGCTTGAAGACGCTGCACTGGTGGAGAACGAAGTCATCGTCGAGGTGCAGGGCGTCGTCGGCGAAACCGCGCTGGCGCAGTTGCGGCGCTCGCCGGTGGTGGACGGGCGTGCCATGCTGCCGGCCAAGGTGAGCATCACCAGTGTGGCGAATGCAGTGACGGGCCTGCGCTTTGCCGTCAAGGGCAGTTACCCGGGCCAGCTGGCCCAGATGTGTGAGGCGGCGGGGCTGCACATCGTGGCCATGCGCCGCATCCGCGTGGGCCGGGTGCCGATGGCGGCGCTGCCGCCGGGGCAATGGCGTTACCTGTTACCGGGAGAGCGTTTCTAGCGTTGCTGCGGCGCGGCGCTACACGATCCGGTGAAACCACACCAGCGAAAGCGCCGCCGCGCCGATGGCGAGCACGGCCGCCAGCAGCGCCAGCAGAGCGGCGATCTCGGTTTCCTTCTTGTCCACCTGCAGCCGCGTACTCAGTTTTTCGTAGACTTTTTTCAGGCTGGCCGCATCACTGGCAATGAAGTACTCGGCCTGCGTGGTTTGCGCTACCGCCTTCAGCGTGGACTCGTCGAGCTTCATGTACATGCCCCATCCTTCAAAACCCGCAACTTCGCCGTCCACCTTGCCCAGGCCGATCGAGTAGACGCGCACGCCGCGGTCGGCCGCCATCTTGGCCGCCTCCAGCGTATCGATGCCGGTGGTGCGCCGGCCGTCGGTAAGCATCACGATGGCGGCTGACTCGTACGATCCCGGTGCGACCGGCACAAACTCCTTCTTGGGTTTCTTTGCTCCCTTGGCCGCGTCATCGATGCTGGTACCGCGTTTGCCTGAGCCGTAGGTCAGTTCGCCAACGTCCAGACCGTCATCGGGGAACAGCTCGGACAAGGCCACCACGATGCCGCTGCCGATGGCCGTACCGCGCTGCATCTGGAAGCGGTCGATGGCGGCGACCAGGTCTTCGCGGTTCAGCGTGGCCGGTTGCACCACCTGGGCGGTGCCGGCAAAGGTGACGATGCCCACCCGCACACCACGTGGCAGTTCCTGCAGGAACACCTTTGCCGCCTCCTGCGCCGCGACCAGCCGGTTCGGCTTCACGTCAGTTGCCCGCATACTGAGCGAAACATCCATGGCCAGCATGACGGTGGCATGGTCCGAAGGCAGGGTGACGACCGCCAGGGGACGCGAAGCCGCCAGCAGCGTGGCCGTGACGGCCACCAGGAAAAGAGCGGGTGGCACGTGCCGGCGCCAGTGCATGCGCGCACCCATGGCCTCCTTCACGATGGCCAGGCTGGCGTAACGCAGCGTGAGCTTCTTCCTGCGCTGCAACAGCCAGATGTACACCAGGACGAGCAGGGGCACGACCAGCAGCAGCCACAGGAATTCCGGCCACATGAATGACAACGGTTGCTTCATGTTCCCCTCGTCAGATGGGTTTGCAAGGCTCGGCGGGCCGGCATGCCGTCCTTGCGATCAACAGTGCGGTGAGATGCCTTATTGTGTACCGGCGCGGCTTTACGTGCCAGCGCCCTTGCCGCGGCCGGTGCCGCTGAACCATAATGTTCAGGTGACAGGCCCATTG
>JANNDB010000544.1:0-2006 GCA_031387285.1 Betaproteobacteria bacterium
GGCGCTGGCCCGCCAGTCGGGCCTGGCATTCACCGACCCCGGCAGGCAGCCGTCCGTGCAGGCGGTGAGCCAGGCGCAGACCCGGCTCGTCGGTGCCATCGCTGCGGGTCGTTTTGCCCAGGTGGCTGCGCCACTGTCGCAGTGGCTCTGGCACGACCCCGAGGCCACCAGAGGCGCGCCGTTGCCGGGTGAATCCTGGGCCGCGGCAACACCGGACGCTACGGGGCAACACATGGCAAACGCGGACGCCTTGCGCCAGCAGATGGGGCACTACCTCGGCGCCACCTTTTTTTATGCAGGCGAATGGTACTGGGGCATTGACCGCCTGCGCCATCTGGAGGCGCGTTTGCAGGACCTTGCGGCGCAACGGCCTGGCGTGTCGGGGTTCATCTTTGCGCCGCCGGCCGATCTGGCCGTCGCCACTGCCGCGGTGAACCCTGCGCCCATCGATTTCTTCCTGTCGTTGCGCAGCCCGTACAGCGCCATCGTGGCGCCGCGGGTATTCGAACTCGGCCGCCTGACCGGAGCGCCGGTGCGCCTGCGCTACCTGTTGCCCATGGTCATGCGCGGCCTGCCGGTTCCGCGCGAGAAGCGTATGTACATCAGCCAGGACGCGGCGCGTGAGGCCTTTGTGCGCGGCATCTCGTTTGGCCGCGTCAACGACCCGGTGGGCCGGCCCACAGAGCGCGGCCTCGCTTTGATACCGCTGGCCGAGCGCCTTGGCGTGGGCCAGGCTTACCTGCTCTCGTTCATGCGGGGCGTCTGGAGCGAAGGTATCGACGCCGGCAGCGACCGCGGGTTGCGCCGTATCGCGCAACGCGCCGGTCTGAACTGGGACGAAGCCCAGGTTGCGCTGAAGGACGAAGGGTGGCGTGCGGTCGCCGAGGCCAACCGTGCCGAGATGTTCGCGCTGGGTCTGTGGGGCGTACCGTCGTTTCGTGTGGGCGACGTTTCCACCTGGGGCCAGGACCGCTTGTGGGTGGTCGAGCAGGCGTTGCTGGGGCAGCTTGCATGAACGCCCGGAGCGGCACTTCGCGCTGGGGGATATTCTTCATGGTGCTGCTGCTGGGCGCCTCCGCGCTGGCCGCACCCGGCGCGCGGCCCAATATCGTGGTGCTGGTGGCTGATGACTGGGGCTACTCCGACCTGGGCTCCTTCGGCGGCGAGATCGGAACGCCAAACCTGGATGCGCTGGCGCAACGCGGCATGCGGTTTTCCAATTTCCATGTGGCGGCCAGTTGTTCGCCCACGCGCTCCATGTTGCTCACAGGGGTCGACAACCACCGCAATGGCATCGGCAATCTGCGCGAGGCCATGCCGCGCGAGCACCTGGGGCAGCCGGGTTACCTGGGCTCGCTGGCCACCAATGTGGTGACAGTGAGCGAACTGCTGCAGGCCAGCGGTTACCGGACCTACGTCACCGGCAAATGGAATGTCGGCTCCGAGCCGCACAACCTGCCCGACCGGCGCGGCTTCGACCGCTCCATCGTGCAGGGCGACACCGGTTCCGACAACTGGGAGCCAGACCGGCTGTACCTGCCGCACCGCCCCACGGTGGACTGGTTCGAGAACGGCAAGAAGGCGGTCATGCCGAAGGACTACTACTCGTCGGCGTATTTTGTGGACCGCATGCTCGAGTACATCCGCGCGGACGCCGGCAGTGGCAAGCCCTTCTTCGCCTACGTCGGCTTTCAGGCCAACCATGTGCCGGTGCAGGCGCCGCAGTCCTTCATCGACAAGTACAAGGGCCGCTACAAGGACGGCTGGAGCGCGCTGCGCCAGGCCCGGCGCGACCGCGCCGCCGAACTCGGCCTGATTCCCAGGGGCGCGCCAATGGTGACGATGTCCACGACGCAGGACTGGAACGCGTTGGGCGACAAGGAGCGGCGCCTGGCCCAGCGGCAGATGGAGGTCTATGCCGCAATGGCCGAAGCCATGGACCACCATGTCGGGCGCCTGATCGCCCACCTGAAGCAGAGCGGTGAATTCGACAACACCGTATTCGT
>JANNDB010000568.1:0-5353 GCA_031387285.1 Betaproteobacteria bacterium
CCTGTCTCGCGTGCCAGCTGCAACTGCGCCTTTTCATTTATAAGGCGCTCCAGAACTTCAGCGGCCAGCTCGCGCGTGTCCGAGGGCCGGGGTTGCTGTGCCTGTGCCAACTGCGTCAAGACACGCTGCACTTCAAGCCGGACCTGCTGGTTGGTGATCGGCTCCGAATTCACCAGGGCCACGATGTAGTCAGATGGCAACTGCGTGATGGTGCTACCGCCCGCTATGACCGCTGGAACAGGCAGGCGTAAGGTCTGGGCCACCACCCCCAGCGACAGGAAAAGGGGCAAGACAATCAGTAATCGAAGCAGCGAAAGGGTCTTCATTCGGTCAGTCATAGTTACTGAATCGGTTGGGCGTTGTAACCGACTCACGCAAGTACTGGTAGCGTGGAATATTCTTCTTGAGGGTTTCCAGCGGGTTTACTCCCAGACGCGAGAACCCTACAAACTCCAACTGGAACATGATGCGCCGATTGGACGAACTGGTGCTGGTTTGCAACCGCTCCAGAACGATTCGCCCAAGCCAGCATCCGCCGTCATACTCCAGTCCAACGATGGAGTCTACCAAGCGGCCCTCGCGCAGACTGAAATTGAGCCGCCCTACGCTGTACCAGCGGCCTTCGCCCTGGCCGCGGCCGGCGCCAAGGTCGGTGCCTTTGTCACCCCACAGGTCGTTGAGAGGCCACTGCCAGCCCACGTCAAGCTGCTCACTGGCGCCGCGTTGCAACCGGTAGGCGGCGCTGACCACACGGTAGTTGCCCGGGCTGTAACGCCCACCCACGGTCGAGCGGATGGAGCGTCCGATATCCGGATCAAACTGGACCGTGGAATCCACGGACCATTGTGGATCAAGATTGACCGTGGCGCCCAGCAAGACATCGCTCAGCCCCTTGGAAACTGCCGCGCCGCCGGGCAGCGCCACGCGCTGGTCCTTGAACCGGATGCGCTGGGCGATGCCAAAACGCGCTGCTTCGGCGCCCGTTGCCGGGTCCAGCAAACGGGTTGACAGCCCCACGGTGAGCAGGTTGCTGTCAGAAATGCGGTCATCACCGACAAAGGCATTTTCCGAATAGATCGTTGCAAAGTTGAAATCGTTCAATCCCGAGTCATAGTTGGGCAGCGCACTCTGGTTGCGAAACGGAGTCAGCACGTAGAAGGCGCGTGGCTCCAGGGTCTGGCGAAACTCCCGGCCAAAATAACTGGCATCGCGCTCAAACACTAGGCCGCTGTCCAGGCTGAATGTCGGCAGAACCCGCACAGCGGACGTCTTGCCGTTGGCCAATGCGCTGTCGAACTGGTAGTTGGTCGCATGCAACTGCATCTTCGGGATGATGAAGCCCGCGGGCGATACCCAGGGGCGACTGATCTGCACCGTGGAGAACGTGCGCCGCCCATTCGGTTGCCCTGTCAGCAGGCGGTCGGATTCGAACTGCGTCGTGTCGGCGGAGAGCGACAGGTCGAACCCGGCCACATCAGGGCGCGCATACCGGCCTGTGAGTTGGGGCATGCGGTCGTAAGGCGGCACGATGGGGGCGGTGGCGTCTTGCAGCGTTTGCCATTTCAGCATCCGCAGGTTGGCCGACGTGTAGCCACTGGCCCAGGACACGGACAAGTCATTGGCCAGCAAGCGTTGGGTCAGCCACGGATTGACCCGGGTGAAGTCGCGCCAGTAGTTGTCGTCACTCACACGGTTGATCGAGAGGCTCACACCAAGGTTGCCCAGCCCCTCTATCCCAGTCTGCAGTCCGCCCGAATGCGTGTAGGCCAGACCCCAGCGATTGACACTGCGCAATTTGTCACCCGGCAGGAGATTCGCGCGCAACTGGCCAGAATAATCGCGCTCGAGGTAGCGGAACTCCCCCGCAAGATCGACTCCCCGCTTGCTCAGGAGAGCCGGGAACAGGGTTGCATCCCGATTCGGCGCGATGTTCCAGTAGTAGGGCACGGAAACCTCTACCCCGTTCACGTTGTCGACGCCAAAACTGGGCGGCAGAAATCCGGACTTGCGCTTGTTGCTCAGGGGAAAGCTGAACGAAGGGATCGGCAGCAACGGGACATTCATGAAGGTGAGCAGCGCCCCTTCGGCCTGGCCGACTTCTTCTTCGTTGTCGATGCTGATGCTGGCCGCACGCAAGATCCAGTCCGGCATCCACGATGGACCCGGCAGGCGGCGGCATGTCGTGAAACTGGCGTTGCGGATCAATGCGCGTTGCTCATCGATGAAGTCGACGCGTTCGGCTTCTCCGTGGCCATCGTTCTTCAGGAAGCGGTAGCGCGGATTGAGGAAAAATCCCTCGAACGACTCGACCTTGAGCTCCAGGCTAGGCCCTTCGTAAACGTCGCCTGCGCGATTGATGCTGACGTTGCCACGTGCGCGGGCCAGGTCGTCCGGCTGGTAGTACTCGAGCCGGTCCGCCCGCACCACCATGTCGCCTCGGCGCATTTCGGCCTTCCCTTCGATCACGGTTTCGATGTCGGTACGGCTCGATATGCGTTCGCCGGAGATAAAGGTTGGCAAGCTGCCGCGCCGGGCCGGATCAATCTGGACGCTCAGCAGACGGCTGCTCTTGAGTGGCGGCAGGGACGCCGCGGGCGACGTCTGGGCATACAGGCGAGTCGAGGAAAAAGTGGCCGCGGCGACAAGTGTCATCGCGCAGGCAAATGATCCGTTTGGGCGGCACGGCACGCGAACAGGTCGGTGTGCATGCATCGGTAAGCGCATCGGCAGGTGCAGTGTGAAAGGGCGGACGGCGCGGACGCGTCCAGTGATCGGGTTTGTAGAATGGATTATCCATGAGCCATCCTGCCCCTTTATCGCGCGCCGACGAACACGCCAGCGACGCAGAAGCCCCGGTAGTGTGGGCCGACCCGGTTCGGGCGGCTGCGTTTGCGAGCTGGCTGACACCGCTGGCAGATACCTGGCAGTTGGAACCTGGCAGTGTGCGCATGGCCTCGGCCGACGCCAGCTTTCGGCGCTATCTGAGGGTCGACAGCGCCAACGGCAGCATGATCATCATGGACGCTCCGCCGGCAATGGAGGATGCTCGCCCGTTTGTCAAGCTGGCTCAATTGATGCATGCTGCCGGGTTGCGCGTGCCGTCCGTACATTCCTGGGATGAAGAACACGGCTTCATGCTGCTCGACGACCTGGGGCCTGACACCATGATGCAGGCCCTGGACCGTGGTACCCCTGAGGCCAACCTGCCCCTTTACAAGAAGGCCATCGACGCCCTGGTGCTGTGGCAACTCGCGTCACAACCGCAGTGCCTGCCGGTTCACGATGGCGCCTTGATGCGCCAGGAGATGGAGCTGTTTGCGCAATGGTATGTCGAGCGCCATAAAGGCATTCGCGTCGAAGGTCCGATACGCGCGACGCTGGACCAGGCGTTCGAGCGCATCGCGCTGGAGTGCCAGTCCTGGCCCCGCGTGTTTGTGCACAACGACTTCATGCCGCGCAACCTGATGTTGCCGCATGGGCGGCGTTCGGACGGCCAACCGGAGACGCGCCTGGGCTTACTCGATTTTCAGGACGCGGTTTATGGGCCGGTCACGCTGGACATCGCCAGCCTGATGCGGGATGCCTTCCTGAGCTGGGACGAAGAATTTGTACTGGACGTCACGGTGCGGTACTGGGAGAAGGCGCGCACCGCCGGGCTGCCGGTGGGCGACGACTTTGGCGCCTTTTACCGTGGCGTCGAATGGACAGGACTGCAGCGGCATTTGCGCGTCACCGGTACCTTCGCGCGGCTGACACTGCGCGACGGCAAACCGCGCTATCTGGCGGACACGCCCCGGTTCATCCAGTACTTGCGGGTCACTGCCGGACGTTATTCCGGTCTGCGTCCGTTGCTGCGCCTGTTGGACACCATCGAGGGCGTGCAGGAGCAAACGGCCTACGCGATCGGCCGGGTCTAGCGGGCGATGGCTGTTGCGCCCCGCATTCATGTGGCGACTCCGCTTGGGGTGGGGATGCGATTTGTGTTGCCGCCGGGCGCCGCACGCCACGTGCAGGTGCTGCGTCTGCAGCCCGGTGCGGCGCTCACCCTGTTTGGCGGCGATGCGGCTGCGGGTGAATATGCTGCGACAGTCACGGCTATGGGCCGCAAAGACGTAGCGGTGCAAGTCCTGGGGTATACCGCCGTCGAGCGTGAAACGCCCAGGGGGGTGGAGCTGGCACTGGGAGTACCGGCAAACGAACGCATGGACTGGATGGTGGAAAAAGCGACGGAGCTGGGCGTGGCGTCGGTGCAGCCGCTGGTAACCGAGCGCACGGTGGTGCGTCTGGATGCGGATCGGGCGAAAAAACGGGTTGCGCACTGGGGCAGCATTGCCATTGCAGCATGTGAACAATGCGGACGCAACCGGGTTCCACAGGTGCACTTGCCTCAGATGCTGGCATCGTGGATGGCCGCTCTGGCGAAGCCGGACCCGGGTCAGGTCCACATGGTTCTGTCGCTGTCGCCACAGGCCGTAGACCTGCGCGAACTGCTCCATGGCGGCAAGTTTGATGCGGTGAATGTCACGGTACTGGTGGGGCCGGAGGGAGGTCTGGCCGGGCCTGAGGAGGCGCTTGCCCTGGCGGGTGGATTTACCCCTGTCTCGCTGGGCCCCCGCGTGTTGCGGGCCGAAACAGCTGCTTTGGCGGCACTTACACTGCTTGGATGAATAGAAACCTCTACCTTCTTGCGGTCTGCCAGGGGCTGTTCCTGACGAATAACGTGATCTTCATTGCCATCAACGGCCTGATCGGACTCACCTTGGCGCCCTTGGGCTGGATGGCTACACTGCCCGTCATGGGGTATGTGGTGGGGGGAGCGGTCAGCACCGGCCTCGTGGCTCGGACCCAAAGCGCCTGGGGCCGCAAAGTGTCGTTCCAGTTGGGGCTGGTGGTGGCGCTGCTGTCGGCGTTGCTCTGCGCGTACGCGGTCTTTGAAAAGAACTTCTGGCTGCTGGTCGGTGCCACCGTGATTGCAGGCTACTACAGCGCGAATGGCCAGCTGTACCGGTTTGCCGCGGCTGAACTGGCGGCGCCGGCATTTCGGGACAAGGCTATATCGCTGGTTCTGGCTGGCGGCCTGATCGGCGCTGTGATGGGTCCCAATATCGCAACGCGCACCCGCGGCCTGTTGTCCGTCCCGTTTGCCGGCGCCTACCTTGCACTCGCGCTCGTTGCGATTGTCGCTTTCGCGCTTGTAAGTCTCATGACGTTTCCGCCTGCGCCGCCGTCGGCGTCCGGGGCATCCGGCGGGCGCTCCCTGGGCGAGATCATGCTGCAACCGATATTTCTGGTGTCGACCATCGGTGCGGCGCTGGGCTACGGCGTGATGAACCTGCTGATGGCGGCAACACCG
>JANNDB010000608.1:0-11544 GCA_031387285.1 Betaproteobacteria bacterium
CTGGACGCCGAGCGCTGCCTGGTCTGGATTTCTCGCGCGGCGTGAGTGCTCGGCACACACCCAGCCTAGGGGACCGGCTCGGACGGCAACAGACTCGCCGCTGCGAGCACAGCCGGCATGCCAACCAGAAGTGCTGCGCCGGGTACGGACTGAATGCCGTTCAGACTCAACCAAGTAAACTCGCAGTTCACTCCCCAGGAATTCCCCATGTTGGGTGTTGCCGACTACGGCGCATTTGTCGCCGCGATCATCGTTTTTCTTCTGATTCCCGGTCCCGGCAATCTGGCGCTGATCACCTCCACCGGCAAGGGTGGCATCACGGGAGGACTGGCGGCCACCCTGGGTGTGATGATCGGCGACCAGTTCCTGATGTGGATGGCGGTGGCAGGCGTGGCGGCGCTCATGACCGCCTATCCGGCGGCTTTTCACGCGGTTCAGTGGGTGGGTGCTGCCTATCTGGCCTGGTTGGGGCTGCGCATGTTGCTCGCCAAGCCGGGCGCGGCGCCGATACTGCATATACGAACCGGGCACTATTTGCGGCAGGCGTTCATGATCACCTTGCTCAACCCCAAGGCGATTGTTTTCTATATGGCCTTCTTTCCCCTGTTCGTGGATCCGGCGCGGCACCAGGGGCTGATCACCTTTGGGTTCATGGCCGTCACCATTGCCGCCTTGACGTTTGCTTACGGGCTTGGCATGGTCCTGCTGACCCATTTTCTGGCCGAGCGCCTGCGTGCGAATCCGGTCATCGGCCGCAGCCTGCAAAAGCTGGCCGGCCTGTTCCTGATCGGTTTTGGCATCAAGCTGGCCGTTTCGCGCTGAACCTGTAGCACCATGGCACGGATATTTTGCATAGCGAACCAGAAGGGTGGGGTTGGCAAGACCACCACCACAGTCAATCTGGCGGCAGGTCTGGCCAAGTCCGGGCAGCGGGTACTGATGGTCGATCTCGACCCTCAGGGCAATGCGACCATGGGCTCGGGAATCGACAAGCGGCAACTGCAACATAGTATTTACGACGTCTTGCTGGAGAGCTGCGGCGTTGCGCAGGCCTGCACGTCGAGCGAAAAACTCAAGGAAGCCGGTTACGGTTACGACGTACTCGGCGCCAATCGCGAATTGGCCGGTGCCGAAGTCGAATTGGTGGGCGTCGAGCGGCGCGAGGCCCGGCTCAAAGCGGCCCTCGATGCGGTCGACGCGGACTACGACTTCGTCCTGATCGACTGCCCCCCGTCGTTGTCCATGCTCACCCTCAACGGCCTGTGTTGCGCACACGGCGTCATCGTTCCGATGCAGTGTGAATACTTCGCGCTCGAAGGCCTGACCGACCTGGTCAACACCATTCGGCAGGTTCGCGCCAACATGAACCGGGAGCTTGCCGTGATTGGCCTGCTGCGCGTCATGTACGACCCGCGCATCACGCTGCAACAGCAGGTCAGCGACCAGCTCAAGGCGCACTTTGCCGAAAAAGTTTTTGACACCGTGATTCCGCGTAACGTGCGGCTCGCCGAAGCACCCAGTTACGGGCTTCCGGGGGTTGTCTTTGATCCGTCATCCAAGGGCGCCCAGGCCTACCTGGCGTTCGCGCGCGAGATGCTGGTGCGACTGGCAAAGCCCTGAGGCCGGCCCGGATTGATTGCGCAGCGTTCTGCAGCTCCTTTTTCGATAGCAAATGACGACAACACAGGTGTTGCTCCTGCCCGGTTGGCAGGATTCCGGCCCGGGCCACTGGCAGACCGAGTGGGAGCGGCGCTACGGCTATGTGCGCGTGGTCCAGCACGATTGGATGCGTCCCCTGCGTGGCGACTGGATCGCGCGGCTGGAAGAAGTGGTACTGGCGCAGTCGGGCGGCGGGCCCATCGTGTTCGCCGCGCACAGTCTGGGGTGCCTGCTGGTGGCGGCCTGGGCCGCGCATTCGCGCAATACTGCGCTCGTGCAGGGGGCCTTGCTGGTGGCGCCGGGAGATCCGGAGCGTGAAGAATTGCAAAGTGTGTTGCACAGCTGGGTGCCCATCGTGCGCCGGCGCCTGCCGTTTCGGGCCCAGCTGCTGGGCAGCCAGGACGATCCGTATTGCGGCCTTGAGCGTGCGCAGGGCTTTGCCGAAAGCTGGGGCGCCGAATTCATCGATGGCGGTCAATGCGGCCATATCAATGCCGCGTCGGGCCTGGGTGCGTGGGACGAAGGCCATGGCCGGTTGCGCGGCCTGTGTAATGTTGTGAAGGAAAACCAATGGTGACCAAGAAACCCAAGGGGCTGGGGCGCGGCCTGGAGGCCCTGCTCGGGCCGACCGCTTTGGCGGCAGCAGGCCAGGCCGGCGCCCTGGATGGCGCTGCCAGCAGCCCCGGACTGCCGGCCTCGCTGTTGCTGGACGACATGGTGTCGGGTCGCTACCAGCCGCGTACGCGGATGGACGAGGGGGCCTTGTACGAACTCGCCGAGTCGATCAAGACGCAGGGCATCATGCAGCCCATACTGGTCCGCCAGCTCGATGCCGCCGAAGGCCAGCGGCGCATCGCTGCAGCCGGCGTGGAGGGCGATCCGGCACGGCGCGGAGACCGGCCGGTCTACGAAATCATTGCCGGAGAACGCCGCTACAAGGCCGCCCGCTTGGCTGGATTGGATAGCGTGCCGGTACTGGTTCGGGATGTCAACGACGAGACCGCTGCGGTCATGGCGCTGATCGAGAACATGCAGCGTGAAGACCTCAATCCGCTGGAGGAGGCGCAAGGCCTGCAGCGCCTGGTGCGCGAGTTCGGGCTCACGCATGAACAGGCGGCGCAGTCGGTCGGGCGTTCGCGCAGCGCGGCCAGCAACCTGTTGCGCCTGCTGAACCTGGCCGAGCCGGTGCAAACCATGTTGATGGCGGGCGACCTGGAGATGGGCCATGCGCGGGCCTTGTTGTCACTGGAGAAGGTGACGCAGATCACGGCGGCGAACCAGATCAGTGCACGCAAGATGTCGGTACGGGAGGCTGAGCATCTGGCCAAGAAGCTGGGCGCAGAGTTTTCATTGACCTCGCCCAAGCCGAAAAAGGAGAAATCGCGCGACCTCAAGCGGGTGGAAGAAGAGCTCTCCGACCTTCTGACGGCGGTGGTTGAGGTGCGCGTGAAAAGGCGTGTCAAACGCGCCGGGCGGGTCCTGGAAATGGGCGAGGTGGTGATCCAGTTCGGCTCGCTCGAAGCGCTCAACGGCATCATCGACAAACTCCGCCACGGGGCGACGCGCTAGGTCTTTGCATGGGCATGCTGCGCTGGCCTGTGCCTGCGGTGCTGGGTTGGACCCTGGCGTGGGCAGTGTTCTGGGCACTGGGGCGCGTCGGGGCGGCGCCGGGCGCCGCTTTGGTGGGCGCGACGCTGGCGGGCCTGGTGTTGGCCTTGATGGCGCACGGCTGGTGGCGGCGCTGCCTGGTGGCGGGCGGTTTTCCGCTCGCCTTGCTGGTGTCGGGCGCCGCTGTGCTGCCAGCCTGGACCTGGTTGCTGCTTCTGGTGACCCTGTTGTTGCTCTATCCGCTGGGGGCCTGGCGCGATGCGCCCCTGTTTCCCACGCCTGCCGGTGCCCTGCTTGCATTGGCGCGGCATGCGCCGCTGGCGCCGCAGGCCCGGGTGCTCGACGCCGGCTGCGGACTCGGTCACGGCCTGCGTGCGCTGCGTGCTGCCTATCCAGCGGCGCAACTGCACGGCACCGAGCGCAGCTGGCCCCTGCGCATCGTATGTGGTCTGCTCTGCCCGTGGGCGCGCATACGGCAGGGGGATTTGTGGGCCGATGACTGGTCGGGCTTTCAACTGGTCTATTTGTTCCAGCGGCCGGAGAGCATGCCGCGCGCGGCCGCCAAGGCGCACGCCGAAATGGCTGCGGGGACCTGGCTGGCAAGCCTCGAGTTCGAAGCCCGTGAGTGGGTGCCGGCGCAGGCCATCCGACTCGCGGATGGTCGAACGCTCTGGCTGTACCAACTGCCAGGTGTTGTGGCCGCGCCGACACAGGCGCGCAGGCAGGCCACGAAATAGTATCGGCGCCCTGTAACTCGTCGTAACATCGGTACATCTAGTTGCGGAGTGCGAAGTGGACCACTCGGAGACATCCCGTACCGGTACCGGCAGCGCGCCCCTGCACCCAGGCCGCGAGACCACGCTTGACCTGAACAAGGTGTTCGATGCGACGGTGCTCGCCATGGCGGCTTTGGCCGAACCAGGCGAGGGCGGCAACCATATTCTGCGCATGCAGCATTACGTGCGCGCGCTGGCGCTCAAACTGAAGGCATCGCCGATTTACGGCCGCCCGATGTCGGATGTGGCCATTGCCCTGCTGTACCGGGCCGTCCCACTTCACGACATAGGCAACTCCAGCATTCCCGATCGCATCCTGCTCAAGCCCGGCGCACTGGATGAGTACGAGATCCGCGTCATGCGACTGCACACCCGCAATGGCTGCGCGGTGATTGACCAGATCAAGGTGGGAGCCGGTTTGTCGACGCAGTTCCTGGAAGTCGCGCGCGACATCGTCGCCTGCCATCACGAACATTGGGACGGCCGTGGTTATCCGGGTGGCCTGGCCGGTGATGCGATACCCGTGGTGGCCCGCATCACGGCGCTGGCCGACGCCTACGACGCCCTGACCAGTGACCGGGTCTACCGTCCCGGAGTGCCGCATGACCGTGCCATTCAGCTCCTGTTTCAGGAGCGCGCGGCCCAGTTCGATCCGGACATGGTCGATGCATTGATCGAGATCCAGGACGAATACGCGGCCATCGCGCAACGGTTCTCCGACACCGACGGCGACTTGCAGAAGAAGATGGATTACATGGCGATAGCCATCGCCGAGGCGCCCTGACTCCTGGATTGCGCCCCTGTGCCTACAGGGTGAAGATCTTCCCCGGGTTCATGATGTTGTGCGGGTCGAGCGCGCGTTTGATGGTACGCATCATCTCCACCGCGCCGTTGCCGGCCTCGGTCACCAGAAAATCCATCTTGTGCAGGCCCACACCATGCTCCCCGGTGCAGGTGCCTTCCAGCCGTAACGCGCGCGCAACCAGCTGGTGATTGAGCTTCTCGGCCGTCTCGCGTTCCTGGGGTTGCGTCGGGTCCAGCAGATAGCCGAAGTGGAAATTGCCGTCGCCGACGTGGCCGACCAGGAAGTACGGAATGCCCGAGGCATCGGCCTCCGCCACGGAGTCGAGCAGGCAGTCGGCCAGCCGCGAGATCGGTACGCAGGTGTCGGTGGAGATCGCACGGCACCCCGGGCGCGACTGGATTGCAGCGAAGTAGGCGTTGTGGCGGGCCGTCCACAAGCGCGTGCGCTCTTCCGGCGTGGTGGCCCATTCGAATGCGGTGCCACCCAGTTCGGACGCCAGCGCCTGGACGGTCTCGGCCTGCTCCTTGACGCCGGCGGGCGAACCGTGGAATTCCATCAGCAGCAGCGGCTCTTCGCGCAGCCCGAGTTTGCTGTGCGCGTTCACCATGCGCACGGTGTTGTGGTCGATCAGCTCGACCCGGGCAATCGGAACGCCGAGCTGGATCACCTGGATCGTCGTGCGCACCGCCGCCTCGATGCTCGGAAAGGAGCAGATCGCCGCCGACACCGCTTCGGGCAGCGGATACAGGCGTACCGTAATCTCGGTGATCACGCCCAGCGTGCCTTCGCTGCCCACCATCAGGCGCGTCAGGTCATAACCAGCAGAGGATTTCTTGGCGCGGGTGCCGGTGCGGATCACCTCGCCGCTGGCCGTCACCACCTGCAGGGCCAGGACGTTTTCGCGCATGGTTCCGTAGCGCACGGCATTGGTGCCGCTGGCGCGCGTGGCGCTCATGCCGCCGATCGTGGCGTCCGCGCCCGGATCGATCGGGAAAAACAGGCCGGTGCTCTTGATTTCCTCATTGAGCTGCTTGCGCGTGACGCCGGCTTGCACGGTCACGGTCAGATCCTCTGCGTTGATGGAGAGCACCCTGTTCATGCGGCCCAGGTCGATGCTGATGCCGCCCTGCACCGCCAGCAGATGGCCCTCCAGAGACGACCCTACGCCAAACGGAATCACCGGAACACGGTATTGCGCAGCCAGCGCGACTGTGGCCGCGACCTCTTCGGTGGATTGCGCAAACACCACGGCGGCCGGCGGCGGAGCCTCGAAGGACGACTCGTCGCGGCCGTGCTGCTCGCGCACCACCAGGGCGGTCGAGCAGCGGTCGGCAAACAGCACTTTCAGGGCGTCGATCAACGCCTGCGGGACGGAGCGTTGCGCGATGGTGGGCAAAAGGTGCGCCGGATGGGTCGGAGCGTTCATGGGGAGTCTCCAGAAATGGCATTTGAGTTTACGCCCCGGACGGCCGCGCCTGCTTTAGACTTCGGCCCATGAGAGTCGGATTGCTGGAAGACGATGCAGACCACGCCGCAATGGTGGCGGGTATGCTGTCCGCTGCCGGCCACAGTTGCGAGGTTTACAGTACCGGCGCGCGTTTCATCCAGGCCATGGTGCGCGAGACGTTCGACGTACTGGTGCTGGACTGGATGTTGCCCGACATGACCGGCATCGAAGTGCTCGACTGGTTGCGCCAGTTGCAAGACCATACGCCGGCACTGATGCTGACCAGCCGGGATGCTGAACAGGACATCGTCGAAGCGCTCAGCCATGGCGCGGATGACTTCGTGGTCAAGCCACCGCGTCCGGCCGAATTGCTGGCCCGGTTGCAGGCGCTCAAGCGGCGCGCGGAAAATCTCAGCGGTAACCAGGCGCTGGTGGTGGGTCCTTACGAATTTGACCTGCAAAGCAATGTGTTGCGCTCGCAAGGAGAGATCCTGGATCTGACCGAGCGCCAGTTCCAGCTCGCCCTGGTCATGTTCCGCAATGCGGGCCGCCTGTTGTCGCGCCAGTATCTGCTGGAGGCCGTGTGGGGACTCAACGCCCAGATTCAGACCCGCACCCTGGACATCCACGTAAGCCAGCTGCGCAATCTGCTGGGGTTGACCGACAACGGATGGCGGATCAGCTCGATCTACGCACATGGGTACCGTCTCGAACCGCTGGAGTAAACGCGCCAGCCTCGCGCTGGCAGCGGGATTGCTGTCGCTGGCGGGCAGCTTTGCGGCCATTGCCCAGGATCTGCTCACGCTGGACGTGCGCGCCCACGACACGCTGATCGGCATCAGTTCAAGGTATCTGGAACAACCGGGGCGCTGGCCCGAACTGCAGCGCCTCAACCGCATCAGCAACCCGCGCCGGCTGCAGCCCGGCAGCACGCTGCGCATTCCGCTGGACTGGCTGCGCTGGACTGAGCTGCCGGTGGAGATAACGTTTGTGCAGGGCGTGGTCACCGGCCGCCAGGGGCCGCTGGCGGCCGGGATGCGACTGGCAGCGGGCGACACACTGGATACCGGCGCCCAAGGCGCGCTGACGGTGCGCTTCCCCGACGGCGCGGTGGCGGTGTTCTCGCCCGGAACGCGCGCCGTGCTGGGTGCGTCGCGCATCACGCCTGACGGCAGCATTCGGGCCACCCGCATCGACCTGCAGGCGGGATCGGTCGACACCACCGCCACGCCTTTGAAGGGACCAGCTTCGCGCTTTGAGGTCCGCACGCCGCGGGTCGTGACCGCCGTTCGCGGGACGCACTTCCGGGTGGCGGCGCAAGACGATGTGAGCCGCCACGAGGTGCTGACGGGTGCCGTGGCGCTGACTGGCGCGGCGTCCGGCGCTGTGCCGCTGACACAAGGCGAAGGCTTGCGCGCCCAGGCGGGGCAGCTTGGGGCCGTGGTGCGCTTGCTGCCTGCGCCGGATGTCGGCACATTGCCCGCGCTCGTGGAGCGCACCGCCCAGGTCGTGCAGATTGCGCCACAGGCCGGTGCGGCCGGCTGGCGCTGGCAAATTGCCGCGGACGCGCAGTTCACGCAGTTGTTGCAGGACACCCGCACCGCAGCACCAGCCTGGGCCCTGTCCGGCCTGGCCGACGGTGACTACTTCCTGCGCGTGCGCGCCGCCGACGCGCAGCAAATCGAGGGTGCCGACGCCACCCATGCGCTGGCCGTGCGGGCCCGCCCCGAGCCGCCACTGCAACTGGCGCCGCCGACCGGTGCCAGCGTGGTGTCGGGTGCGACGTTGCGCTGGGCCGAACTGGCCGACGCGGGCGGCTACCACGTGCAGGTTGCGCGCGATGCAGGCTTCACCGATCGGATGCTGGACCGCCCTGCCGTCCCGGGTGGCCGACAACAGCTGGATGCAGCGCTGCCCCCCGGGAGCTACCACTGGCGGCTGGCAACACTACGCGCGAACGGGAGCCGCGGACCGTTTGGCGACCCAGGGACCTTCACCGTGCTGGAGCCCTCGGCGGTGGCGCCGCCGCAGTTGGCAGAAGGCAGGATGCGACTGGCCTGGTCCGGGCCAGCGGGCTTTGCGCACCAGGTGCAGATGGCGCGCGACGCGGGCTTTGCGTCCCTGGTGCTTGACAACACCGCGCCGGGTGCCAGTCTGGAGATATCGGCGCCGGATCCCGGCGTGTACTTTGTGCGGACCCGGGTGGTGCTGCCCGATGCCGGCACCGGGCCGTGGTCGGCCGAGCAGCGCTTCGAGATTCCCAAACCACCGGAGCCACCACCGCCCAAGCCGTTGTGGCCCTGGTTGCTGCTTTTGCTGTTGCCCTTGTTGTGAGCACCGCAGCCCGCAGGGCGGAGGTATCAACAGTGAGTACCGCGTGAGGGGGGCTGCAGGTCGCCATCTGCGCGAATGGGCCATCCTGCTGGCGCTCCTGCTGCTGCTACTGGCGGCTGGACAGCGCTTCAACTGGCTGGAGCGCGCGGACTACTGGTTCTACGACAGTGCCATCGCGTGGACCGGGCGCCCCGCGCCGAGCGACATCCTGATCGTCGCCATCGACGAAGCCAGTCTGGCGCAGGTCGGCCGCTGGCCCTGGTCGCGCGAACACCTCGCGCTACTTGTCGAGCGGCTGCATGCGGCTGGCTCCGGCCCGGTGCTGCTCGACGTCATTCTGGCCGAACCGCAACGTGATAACCCGAAGGCCGATGCCCGGCTGGCCGCCGCACTGGCCGCACATGGGCGCGTGGTGCTGCCGGTGTTTCAGGTCAATCGTGCGGCACAGCCCATACTGCCGCTGTCGCAGTTCCTGCAGGTCACGCAATCTGGCCATGCGCAGGCGCTGGTTGACAGCGACGGTGTCAGCCGGCGCTACCTGTCGCATGAAGTGATGGCGGACCGCTCTGTCGCCCACGTGTCCGAGGTGCTGGCTGGTCTGGCGCGTATGGCCGGCACCGTAACGACGCCGGGGATGGCGCAAACCCGGCTTGTCCCGTTTGCCGCGCCGGCTGGCCATTTCCAGCGCGTATCGGCGGCAGCGCTATTGGACGGCACGGTCGACGCCGGCCGCCTGCGCGGCACTACCGTATTGATAGGCGCAACCGCGACCGGCCTGGGCGACAACCTGGTCACGCCGCTGGCCGGCGTCAACGGGACCATGCCCGGCGTCGAATTCGTCGCCAATTGCTACGACGCGCTGCGCCAGGGGCTGCGTGTGCAGGCCGTCGGTACGGTGTGGCAGGCCGTCGGCGCGACCGTTCTGCTCGTCGGTTTGATGCTGGTTTTGCTGCTGGCGTCGCCGCGGCGCGCCCTGCTGGCCAGCGCGGGCTTCCTGTTTTCTTTGCCGTTGCTGGCGTGGGCGCTATTGGCCTGGGGGGGCTGGTGGTGGGCGCCGGCCCTGCCGATGGCTGCTGCGGCATTGGCCTATCCGCTATGGAGTTGGCGCCGTCTGGAATCGAGCCTGCACAGCATGGGCCACGAAACCGCGCGCATGGCTGCGCTGACGCGTCCGGGCGGCACGGCGGTATGGGCTGGTGCGCGCTACCTGGATCCGGTGGAGACCCGGATTGCCGCCATCTCTCACGCCGTCGACGACATCGCCCAGGCGCTGACGCTGGACGGCGGCGGCGCCGACAGCCGGCAACTGCGTGAGAACATGATGCGCCACCTCGCGCACGACCTGCGTTCGCCGCTGGTGTCGTTGCGTGCCGTGGCCGACCAGTTGCGGCAGGAAAGCGGTGCCAGCCAACTGGCCATGCTGCAGCGCATCGACGCCTGTGCACAGCGCTCGCTCGACCTCACGGAGCAATTCCTGCTGCTCGGGCGCGCGCAGGCGCTGGAGCCCGGCGCCATGGCCGAGATCGATCTGGTGCAATTGCTGCACCAGTGCGCCGACGACCTGTGGGAAGACGCGCAACGCAGCGGCGCCCGCATTGAGCGGCATTGTGTCCTGGATCTGGCCCTGGTGCGTGGCGATGCGCGTCTGTTGCAACGCGCAGTGCTCAATCTGGGCTGGAACGCGCTGCGCCACGGACCCCGCGGCGCTTCGGTGACGCTGTCGCTGACGGCCATGGATGGCGGGTTCGAAATAGCTGTGCATGACGAGGGAGGCGGGTTTCCGGCGTACGCCTTGGCGGGCCAGGTGCGCGGCCACGAACAGGGAAGTCGCGCCTCGGCCCAGAGCGGCTATGGGTTGGGCTTGGCGCTGGTGCGGCTTGTGGCGGAAAAACACCAGGCTGACCTGTCGGCAAGCCACCCGGCGGCGGGTGGGTTCAGCGTGATGTTGCGCATCGCTGGCCTTCACTGAGTGGTCCTGGCGTCCGCGCGACAATAACGCCTTCTCAGGAGCAAGACCATGGGCAATCGCCTCACGCAGATAGCAACCCGCACCGGTGACGACGGAACCACCGGCCTGGGTGACAACACCCGGATTTCCAAGAATGGCCTTCGCGTGCACGCCATGGGCGACGTGGACGAACTCAATTCGAACATCGGCGTGTTGTTGTGCGAGGACATGCCGGCCGGTGTGCGCGATCTGCTGGTGGAAATCCAGCATCAGCTGTTCAACCTCGGCGGCGAGTTGTCGATTCCGGGCTATGAGCTGCTCAAGCCCGAAGCAGTGCTGGCCTTGGACCAGGCTTTGCAGACCCATAACGAAACCCTGCCGCGATTGCAGGAGTTCATCCTGCCCGCCGGCACCCGGGCCGCTTCGCTGGCGCATGTCTGCCGCACCGTGGCGCGCCGTGCCGAGCGCGCTGTCGTCGCGCTGGAAGCGCAGGACACGTTGAAGGACACGCCGCGCCAGTACCTGAACCGGCTGAGCGACCTGCTGTTCGTGCTGGCGCGTGTGTTGAACCGCTTCCGTACCGATGGCACGAACGGGGATGACGTGTACTGGAAGAGTGAACGCCTGGCCCAGGCCGCATCAGAGTAGGCCAGCGGGCGATGGTGCCAAGCCCGCTGTGCGCCGCCGATTGCGAGGTTGCAGATCTCGCCAGGGTCGTGCAGACCGGGACCGACCCGGCGGCCTGCCCGAATTCCCGCACCATCAGCCAGGGCGTTCCCTTGTACGCAAGCGCCGACCTGCGCGCGCGACTGGCGCGCGACGACGCAGCACACTCTTTTCGCCGCGCTTTGATGGCCGAGTGGGCCGATGTGTGGTCGGACGGGCCCGGCATTCTGGTGCTGCAGGGCGTGTATGCCGATGCGGCACTCGTCGACGCCGTGACGGAGCAGTTCCGCGCGATGATCGC
>JANNDB010000649.1:0-2883 GCA_031387285.1 Betaproteobacteria bacterium
AACGACGCGCCGGCACTGCGCGCGGCCGACATCGGCATATCGGTCGACAGTGCGGTGGACATTGCCAAGGAGGCGGCGGACATCATCCTGCTCGAAAAGAGCCTGCTGGTGCTCGACGAGGGCGTGGTGGAGGGCCGCACCACGTTTTGCAACATGCTCAAGTACATCCGCATGACGGCCAGCTCGAACTTCGGCAACGTGCTCAGCGTGCTGGTGGCCAGCGCCTTCCTGCCATTCCTGCCCATGCTGCCGCTGCAGCTGCTGGTGCAGAACCTGCTGTACGACATTGCCCAGACCGGCATCCCCTTTGACAACGTGGACCCGGAACTGGTCGACAAGCCGCTCAAGTGGAACCCGTCCGATATCGGTCGCTTCATGCTGTTCTTCGGCCCGATCAGCTCGGCCTTCGACATCGCCACCTTTGGCCTCATGTGGTGGGTGTTCGAGGCCAACAGCCTGGAGCGCCAGGGATTGTTCCAGTCGGGCTGGTTTGTCGTCGGGCTGCTGACGCAGACGCTGGTGGTGCACATGGTGCGCACCCCCCGGCTGCCGTTTGTGCAAAGCCATGCATCGGTGCCGCTGATCGCGATGACGCTGGCCATCATGGCGCTGGGCCTGTGGTTGCCGCTGGGTCCGATGGCCGGCTATTTCCGCTTGCAGCCCCTGCCGCCGGCGTACTACGGATGGCTGGTGGCCATCCTGCTTGGTTATGCTGCGGTCACGACCTTGATGAAGCGTGTCTACATCAATCGGTATGGCTGGCAATGAACATGCTGACCCGGCTTGCGACCCCCGCCGCGTGCCCCGATCCTAGTTCCTGGCGCTGACGCGCCACACCGTGTTGCCCATCGGCGCCATAGCGAGGCGCGCACGGCAACGCCGCAACACGGCGGCCGCGCCTGGCGTCAAATCTTGCCCATCACCAGCAGCACGATGACGATGATCAGTACCAGGCCCAGCCCGCCGCTGGGACCGTAGCCCCAGCTCTGGCTGTGACCCCAGGTCGGGAAGGCGCCGATCAGCATGAAGATCAGCACGATCAGCAAAATGGTTCCAAGGCTCATGGTGTTTCTCCTTTTGTGTGGTGTTTCAGCTGGACGCCGCAGGCGTAGGCGGTGTCACGATGATGGTCGTGCCGCTGCCGGTTTTGCCAGTTGCTCCGGTGTCGCCGGTGCTGCCCATGCTGCCGGTGTTACCCGTGTTTCCCGTGCTGCCGGTCGCTCCGGTGGCGCCGGTGGCGCCGGCCGGGCCGGGTGCGGAAGGGACGGTGACGACGGTGGGTTGGCGGTCGCAGGCGGCAAGCGCCATGCCGGCCAGCAGTATCGCAATGGGGAGGGAACGTTTCATGTGATTTCCTTTGGTTGACTGAAGGGGTTGCTTACAGCGTAGCCCGAGCGGATGGCGCTTTCTGTGCGGTGGCGAACACAGCGGGTGCAGTCTGCTCGCCCGGCGTCTCGGGTGCCGCAGTGTGTCGCCTGGGATCGGGCGCCAGCATGTCGTGGGGAATGACCCAGGCATCAAATTCTGCGGCATTGACAATGCCCAGCGCCAGTGCAGCCTGGCGCAGACTTTGATCGTGTGCGAGCGCGAAGCGGGCGATCTGCGCCGCACGACGGTATCCGATATGCGGAACCATGGCGGTGACCAGCATCAGCGAGTTCTGCAGATGCTGCGCGAGCCGCGCTTCGTTGGCCGTGATTCCCGCCACGCAATGGCGAGAGAAGCTGCGCATGGCGTCGGCCAGCAGGCGCAGGCTGTCCAGGCAGTCCAGTGCGATCAGCGGCTTGTAGACGTTGAGCTCGAACTGCCCCTGGCTGGCGGCAAACCCGATTGCCGCATCGTGGCCCATCACCTGCACGCACACCATGCATAGCGCCTCCACCTGCGTCGGATTGACCTTTCCCGGCATGATGGAGCTGCCGGCTTCGTTCTCCGGCAGGTTCAGCTCGCCCAGGCCGGTGCGCGGACCGCTGCCCATCAGCCGGATGTCGCCGGCGATCTTGAACAATGCCACGGCGAGCACGCGCAGGCTGCCGTGCAGTGCCACCAGCGCTTCGTGACCGGCCATCGCGGCGAACAGATTGGTGGCCTGCGACAACGGCAGCTCCAGGCGCATCGCCAGTCGGCTGGCCATGCGCGCTCCGAACTGCGGGTGCGTGTTCAGGCCGGTTCCCACGGCCGTGCCGCCTATGGCCAGCGTGTTCACGGCCAGCAAGGCGTGCTGCAGGCTGGCTTCACCGATGGCCAGTTGCGCGGCGTAGCCGCCAAACTCCTGGTCCAGCGTCACGGGCGTGGCGTCCTGCAGATGGGTGCGGCCGGTCTTGACCAGACCGGCAAACGCCTGGACTTTGGCCAGCAGGGCGTCGCGCAGCTCGTGCAGCGCCGGCAACAGCAAGGTCTTGCAGCACAGCGCAACGGCGATATGCATGGCGCTCGGGAACACGTCGTTGCTGGACTGCCCCAGGTTGACTTCGTCATTCGGGTGCACCGCCGCGGCGTCATCCCTGCCAGTTGCAGCATGCGTGTCGCCACCCTGGATACCACTTCGTTGACGTTCATGTTGCTCTGGGTGCCCGAACCTGTCTGCCACACGGAGAGCGGGAATTCGTGATCCAGAGTTCCCTCTGCCACTTCCAGGGCGGCCTGGCAGATGGCGTTGGCCCGCGCCGGATCGAGCAGGCCGAGCTGCGCGTTGACGCCCGCCGCTGCCCACTTCACCCACGCCATTGCGTGGATGATGGGGATGGGCATGCGCTGGGAGCCGATCGCAAAGAATTGCAGGCTGCGCGCGGTGGACGCGCCCCACAGCGCATCCTGCGGCACATCGACGCTGCCGAAGCTGTCTGCCTCGCGCCGCGTGCCGGGCGGCGCCGCGCCTGTTTG
>JANNDB010000659.1:0-1748 GCA_031387285.1 Betaproteobacteria bacterium
ACCGGCGTCTGGCCGAGGATGTCGGCGCAGCGCTGGAACTGGCCGAACAGCTGGTCGTCCAGATCGTTGCGATCGGTCAGCACCACCAGCGTCGGGTTCTGCATCGCCGGGTGCCGCACCACGCGGGCGGCGTAAAAAAGCATCGAAAAACTTTTGCCACTGCCCTGTGTGTGCCATACCACGCCTGCGCGCCGGTCGCCCGGTTTGCCGCCGTGCATGCGACTGGCCCAGTAGGCGCCGGCACTGTCACGCGCCAGGTCCCGGTCGGCCATGCCGATGGTCATGCCACTGGCACGCACCGTTTCTTCCACCGCCGCGTTCACGGCGTGGAACTGGTGGTAACCCGCGATGATCTTGTGCAGCGCACCCGAGTCCGGGTCTTCCTCGAAGACGATGAAGTGCTGCAGCAGGCTCAGGAACCGCTGCCGCTCGAACACACCCTGCACCAGCACCTCCAGCTCCAGGGCGGTCTTGGGCGCGTCGCCCGCGCCATCGATCGTGCGCCAGACCTTGAACCATTCCTGGTTCGCCGTCACGGAACCCACGCGCGCCTGCAGGCCATCGCTCACCACCAGCGCCGCGTTGTAATGCAGCAGCGAGCCTATTTCTGCCTTGTAGGTCTGGAGCTGCGCGTAGGCGCTCCAGATCGTCGCGTCCTCATCGGCCGCGTTCTTCAGCTCGATCAGGCCCAGCGGCAGGCCGTTGAGGAAGACCACGATGTCCGGCCGCCGGTTGTGCTGTCCCTCGATCACCGTGAACTGGTTCACCGCCAGCCAATCGTTCTCGCGCACATCGGCGAAATCCACCAGCCGCACATGGTCGCCCGCGATGCTGCCGTCCAGGCGCGCGTATTCCACCGGCACGCCGTCGCGCAGCATCCTGTGAAAAGCGCGGTTCGTCTGTGTGAGCGAAGGCGTGCCGACACGCAGCACTTTCCTCAACGCGTCCTCCCGCGCGTCCTCGGTGATCGCCGGGTTCAGCCGGTGGATGGCTTCGCGCAATCGTCCGACCAGCACCACCGCACCAAACGAGTCCCGCTCCGCCGCCGGTTCACCGGGCGCAATGAGTGGCCCGTGCCCGACCGCATAACCCAACTCGCCGAACCATTCGAGGGCGGCGTCTTCGACGATGGATTCGTTGAGGGTCATTTCTTCGGAGGCTTGGGTTTCTTGGGTTTCGGCAGCTTCTTCAAATCCTTCGTGGCCTGCTCGAAGTCGGCGTCCACCGGGCGGGGGGCACTGGCGGTGAGCGCCTTGAATTTGTCGTATTCCAGCTCGGCTTTGGATTGGGCCATCTCGTGCGAAATGCGCCCGGCATGGGTGAGGATATCGCGGTCGTTCAAGGTCAGAAACCCGTTCAGTTTCTTGATCCAGTCCGCCATATGCATCGGCACGCGGCGCATGGCCTGGCCTTGGGCGAAGACGAGGTATTGCTCCACGAGGTTGTTCAGCGCCGCCAGTTCCGGCTCGCTCAGGTAGTTCTTGGCGATGACGACATCCTGCTTGCGGATCACCGCGCCCCGCCAGTTCGTCAGCCCGAGGTTGGGCTTCGCCGCATCCACCCGCTCGTGGACGATCTCGGCCGCGGTCTGCCCGGTGATGGCCCATGCACCTTATTCTGCAACGTCTTGAAAAACAGCAGGCTGACTTCCTGCGTAGGGTCGTAATCAATGCTCGTCGCGTAGATGTCCGTGATCTTCTGGTAGAACCGCCGCTCCGAGGTGCGGATGTCCTGAATCCGCCGCATCA
>JANNDB010000684.1:0-1632 GCA_031387285.1 Betaproteobacteria bacterium
CCCCCATTTTTTCCGCCACCGACTACCTGGCCTGGGAAGCGGTGCAACCCGAACGCCACGAATACATCGACGGCGAGATATTTGCGATGGCTGGGGCGGAAGACCGGCACGTCACAGTGACCATGAATCTGGCATTTGCCCTGCGCCAGCACCTGAGCGGCAGCGCCTGCCGTACCTACATGAGCGACATGCGATTGCATGTGGCCGCCGCCAACAGCTATTTCTACCCCGACGTGCTGGTGACCTGCAGTGTGCTGGACCAGGCCAGCGCCATGGTCAAGACTGAACCCAAGCTCATCGCCGAAGTGCTCTCGCCAACTACTGCGGCCTACGACCGAGGTTTGAAGTTCAGTCACTACCGCACACTGCCAAGCCTCGAGGAATACCTGCTTGTGGATCTGGATACCCGCGCCACGGACTGCTACCGCAAGGGTGCCGACGGCTTGTGGGTACTGCATCCGTTCGCCCTTGGCGAGGCAGTTGAACTGGCCAGCGTCGCATTGGCGGTGACCGCTGCACAGTTGTTTGCCGAGGTGGCAGACGGCTGATCCTCAATGCCAATCGCAAGGAGACAACATGGGTGGCGTGACATGGTCTGGTGGCACGGAACACTGGACAAACAAGGGCGACGTTCGCCTGTTCCTGTGGGAAAAGAAGGCCAACCCGCAGGTGCCGCATGCGGGAACCATCCTGTTTGTGCATGGCTCGTCGATGGCCTCGCAGCCTACTTTCGACCTGCACGTGCCGGGACGGCCCTACTCATCGGCCATGGAATGGTTCCGCGACCACGGCTTCGACACCTGGACCATGGACAACGAAGGCTATGGCCGCTCCGACAAGCACCGCGACATCAACTCCGACATCAACAATGGCGCCGATGACCTGGCAGCGGGCAGCGCCTACATCCTGAAGCATTCGGGCGCCGGGTCGCTGCTCGTGTATGGCATTTCCTCGGGGGCGCTCAAGGCCGCCCTGTTCGCGGAGCGCCATCCGGAGAGGGTGGCCAGGATTGCCCTGGACGCCTACGTGTGGACGGGCGAAGGCAGCCACACGCTGGAGCAGCGGCGCAAGAAGCTCCCCGAATTTCTGGCCAAAAACCGCCGGCCGATCGACCGTGCTTTCGTGCACAGCATCTTTCAGCGCGACCATCCCGGTACGGCCGACGAGGCCACCGTGAACGCCTTCGCGGACGCCATACTGAGCCTGGACGACTCCATGCCCACCGGAACCTATGTGGACATGTGCTCCAGGCTGCCACTGACCGACCCGCGCAAACTCACCGTGCCCACCCTGATCCTGCGCGGTGAATACGACGGCATTGCCGGTCTCGACGACCTGATCGCGTATTACAAACTGCTGCCCAACATGAACAAGCAGTTCAGCGTGATGCGTGGCATTTCGCATGCCAGCTTCCAGCAGAAGAACTACATGATGGTCTACCAGATCCTGCACAGCTTCTTCACCATGCCGGAACCGGCCTACCTGGGAGAGCCGATATGATGCGCCGCCGCGTCCACCTCGTCGCGGCCGGGCTGCTGGTGCTTGCTGCAGGGACGGTGGGCGCGCAGACCCCCGCCTATCCCAGCAAGCCGATCCGGCTGATCGTGCCCTTTGCGCCGGGCGGCTTCACCG